>JAYTDF010000029.1:0-6334 GCA_043736035.1 Candidatus Parcubacteria bacterium | reverse complement strand
GGAGCAATTGTCTCTTCGATAGGTTGATCTATCACTTTGGCTGCCACTTTAGTTTTTTTAATGACAGGTTTTTCTGAGACAATGTCAGAAATTATCTTTGAATTTGAAGATGTTATATCTCGTATTGATTTTCTTGGTTCCATGGTACTAAATTATAGAGGTATATTGATATTATATCAATGGGAGATGAAATATCTTTGTATTAAAAGAAGTTCATGTCAATTGTTTAGACTATTGCTAAATATCGAAATATATGCTAGTATCCATTCATAATGTACTCAAAAAAACCAATAACGTCCGACAACTCATCTAGAGCTTATGATAAAAGTAAATTTGTAAAAGCAAAAAGCCCTACTAGAGACCTTGGATTCAAAAAAAACAATATTAATAGTAGTGAGAAAACTTACATCAAAGCACCTAGACGAGATTCAAATTTCGGTGGTTTTTCTGATACAAGTAGATCTCCAAGACGAACTGACGCTCCTGCACGAACTTCTTCATATAGAGAAGATAATGCATCAGCCCATTCTGCACCTAGATTTAGATCATCTGCTCCTTCAAGTTCAAGATTTGTGAGCACAGGCCCTCGTCTATCAGGCGGATCAACAGGTCGTCCTGCATCACGTTCATTCGGCGGCGGTCGTCCAACATTTGGATCTCGTCCGCCAATGCGTGGCGGTTTCGGAGGTGGTTTCGGCGGCGGTAGATCTGGCGGAGGAAGAGGTGGAAGTCGTGGAGGAAGAGGCGAGAATATCGACTTTTCTAAATTTATAAATAAGCCACAACCAGGGGACAAAGAAGTTAAGGTAAAAGTTATCGAAGTAAAACATAAATTTGCTGATTTTAAATTTGACGAGCTTGTAATGAAAAACCTTGAGAAAAAAGGCTATGAAGTTCCAACACCTATTCAAGATCAAACCATAGTTCATGCGATGAAAGGACAAGATGTTCTTGGTATGGCAAACACTGGGTCGGGAAAAACCGCAGCATTTCTTTTACCTTTGATACAAAAGATTTTGGTAGATAAAAATCAAAAAGTTATGATCATCGCTCCAACTCGTGAGCTTGCTATGCAAATCAACAAAGAGTTCGAAGAGTTCTCAGCTGGTTTGAAAATATTTTCAACAGTATGTGTGGGAGGTATGCCAATTTTCAGACAAATACAAAACCTACGAATGATCAATCATTTCGTTATTGGTACACCTGGAAGAATTAAAGACTTAGCCACGAGACGATGTATTGACTATAGCCAATTTGCTTCAATCGTTCTTGATGAGGTTGACCACATGTTAGACATGGGATTCATCGATGATATTACTGAGATCTTGAAAGGACTTGATCCTGAAAGACAATCATTGTTCTTCTCTGCAACAATGCCTCCGAGAATTAAAACTTTGGTACAAAAATTCCAAAAAGATCCTCATACTATAGACATCACAGTTCCTGGTTCTACAAAATCAGTTGAGCAAGATATTATACGTGTTGATAAAAGAGAAAAATTTGAAACTCTTGTAAAATTACTTGAGTCAGAGAAAGCTACAAAAACTATTATCTTTGTGGAAACAAAAAGAGAAGTAGAGGAAGTTGCTGACAGATTAAGAGATGCTGGACTCTCAGTTGGATATCTTCATGGAGATAAAAGACAAAGAGAAAGAGCAAGAACGCTTGATCAATTTAAGACAAGTATTCTTAACGTGTTGGTTGCGACAGATGTTGCAGCAAGGGGAATCGATGTGAAAGATATTTCTCATGTTATCAACTATACTGTTCCACAAACTCATGATGACTATGTGCACCGTGTAGGACGTGCGGGTAGAGCTGGTAGAACAGGAAAGGCGTTTACGTTTGTATAAAAAAATCATTTAAAATAAAAAACATCCGAGGAGGATGTTTTTTATTTTAAATGAGTCTGATAAGCCGACGGAATGTTTGTATTTTTTTGCCGTGCGTGTGGGAGGTCTTAATTACTATTATAAAGTATCTCTGACCGTGTATTTAATCCAGGAGAAGTAGTATTCATAACCCTAACACTAGTAGTTGCTATAGTTTGTCCACCAGCATTGTTTCTTGCCGCGAATACAATATTGTATAAGCCAAAATCTGAATAAGCATGTTTAAATGGAGGATGTTCACCGCCAAATTTAGGCATCACTGTTTTGTCGCCCTCATTGTCACCCCAATTTACTGAATAAGTTATGGCACCACTTTCCTCAGTATTAACTGTCCAAGTACCTGACTCATCTAAAGTTAATTCCTGGGGTCCACTTACTTTTAATACTGGGTTTTTTGTCTCGCTAACTTCTACCCGCTTATTTATCACATCCGAAGATTGAGTATGCGTTGCAACATTATTCACTGTATCCACATTGGTATCAGTTTGATTGGCAACTGTAATAGTTGGATGCTGATTCAGATACATATAAGCTCCACCGCTGACAACTAATAATGCAATTATCGTGATTAGCAAAGGAACTAGAAATCCTCTTTGTTTATTTTTCATGTTTATATTATAGTTTTTAAGGGTTTAGTGTGCAAGTGAATATAACTCAACCTCAACATCAAAACCTTTCAAACAATTTTTACATGCAAGCATTGTTCCTCCAGTAGAAGACACATCATCAATAATAACGATGATTGTTTTTCTTTTGGATAATTTTTGTAAAAATTGTTTATTCCAAAAATTGAGATAATATCGCTTATTGAGATCTTTGATTCTGGTAGATTTTGTTCCGTCTAGGTGTTGAGCTTTTTTATTCTTAAGATATTTTTGATTGATCGAGAATAGGTTTTTAAAGTAGTAGGTTTCTTTATCTCTCCGAAAATAAAAATTCAGATATTTTTTAACCTGCATAATCAAATTTCCCATAGAATCAATATCTTTTTCCTTACGATAGTACATAGTAGATGGGGGATAGGTGAAGACTATGTTTGAGTCAGGATTTTTGGTAATATTGTCAATAGATATGTCAATACTGAGATTTAACAAATATTGATTTTTTCGTGCATTTTTAAATTTATACTCGTTAAAAATCGCTTTAATGTTTTCGTCTTGATAGTGATCAATATAGAAAATAGGCGTAATGGTTTGATCTGCAGTTGTTAGATGTATATTTTTCGATAGCATCTCTTATATATACAATAAAGTACCTCAAGTTTTCCTGAAGTTTTGATAAAGAATTAATAAAGTTATTAAAACACGACATGAGTTTTTTGTCTTTGATATTATATTTCCATGAAGCAAAAATTAACAATATTTGAAAACAACAATATAAGAAGGGTTTATGATGAAAAATCAGAAAAGTGGTATTTTTCTGTGGTAGACATTATAGCTGTGCTTATAAACCAGGAGGATTTTCAAACTGCTAGAAAATATTGGAATAAATTAAAAGAGAGGCTTGATATGGAAGGAAGTCAACTGGTGACAAATTGTCACCAGTTGAAATTGACCGCTGCTGACGGAAAACAACGGTTAACAGACGTTATGGACGTAGAATCATTACTACGGCTTGTGCAATCGGTACCATCACCAAAAGCTGAGCCTATAAAGCTTTGGCTCGCAAAAGTAGGATATGAGCGCATGCAGGAAACGGTAGACCCTGAACTATCTATTAACAGGGCTCGAAGAAATTGGAAAAATGCCGGCAGAGATGAGAAATGGATACAGCAAAGAATGACAGGCCAGGAAACCCGAAATAAACTCACTGACTATTGGGCAAATAACGAAGTTAATCAAGGGAAAGAAATTGCCATTTTAACCAATATCATTCACCAGGAATGGTCCGAGCTTTCGATAAAAGAGCATAAGGTTGTTAAGGGGTTAAAGAGTCAAAACCTAAGGGATCATATGTCTGAGGCAGAGCTGATCTTCACTGCACTTGCCGAACTTTCAACAAGGCAGATTGCAGAAACTCTTGAATCAAAAGGTTTGGAGGAGAACAAGCTGCCTGCCATCAAAGGTGGAAAAGTTGCAAAAAATGCCCGAAAAGAGTTAGAACAAGAAACGGACAAGAAAGTCATCACTAGCAAAAATTTTTTAAAGAATAAAAAGAAAATTACATAGATTTTACTCTCACTATGTTGTATAATTTAAATAAATATGTCTTTTTTTACTCATAATATTTTCTCACAACCAGACACCAGTGTTATCGGTATCGATATCGGGTCATCGTCTTTGAAAGTTGTGCAAATAAAAAAAGAAAAGGGACGTGCAATACTTCAAACCTATGGTGAACTTGGACTCGGGCCATATAATAAATTAGCAATTGGACAAATAGCAACTCTGGCACCCGATCAGTATGCTTCGGTAATTTTGGATTTATTAAAAGAAGCAAATATTTCAAGTATAAAAGGGGGTATTGCTATTCCGCTAAAATTAAGTTTGATTACTATTATTGATATTCCAAAAGTTGACCCAAAAGATGAACGCGGTGTTATAGAATTGGAGGCAAGAAAATATATACCAGTTTCTATTTCTGAAGTAACTCTTGATTATTCTATTATTCCTCAGGTGGATGATACTAGTTTGGAATTTATAGAATCTGATAATGATAAAATTTCCCAAGAAGAAGAATTAAGAAAAAGACAAAAAGTATTATTGGTAGCGATTCATAACCAGGTACTCAGTAATTATTCAAGGATAGTTCAGGATTCAAAATTAGCAATTGATTTTTTTGAAGTAGAGGCCTTTGCAACTGCGCGTGGCTCTCTGTCTGGAGAAAGAAATCCTGTCATGATTATAGATATGGGTGCTTCCTCCGTTAAGATTTACGTAATAGACAATGGAATGTTGCTTTCGTCACATACTATAAACCGAGGGGGACAAGATATATCGTTTTCTATATCAAAAGGTTTAGGTGTACCTTTTGATCATGCTGAACATCTTAAAAGATCATTAGGTAAAACTAATATTGCTGAAGAAGTTAAAATTAGAGAACTTGTGAGTATGCATGAAGAATATATTATTTCAGAAATAAAGACTGTATTGACAATGTTTCAAAAAACAAAAAGTGCCACAATATCAAAAATGATATTAACTGGAGGAAGTTGCATGCTTGATGGTTTTACAGATAAACTTAAAGAAAATTTTCCGTGTGAGATTGAATTCTCAACACCTTTTTCAAAATTAGAGTCACCGGTTTCTTTGCAGGAGACTTTAAAATTAACCGGAACAACTTTTGCAACAGCAATTGGTCTTGCATTACGTGCATTACAAAATTGATTTTGTTATAATTAAACATAAATATGGAAACAAGATTTCAAACAACTTCATTTATACCAAAAGCACCACTAGACAATGTGGTTGATGATCATGGAAAAATTCAAAGATCTACTGGCAGTTCTGCGGGTACGTCTAGTTTTTTTATTTTGATATCATTTTTCTTATTTGTTTGCAGTATTGTTTCAGCAGGTATTATTTTTTCTCTAAATCAACTTGCAATATCACAAAAAAAATCAGCAAATGATTCTCTTGTAAATTCTCAAAAAGATATTAACACTGATACTATAGAAGAACTTAAATCATTAAATAGTAGGTTAGGAGTTATTAAATCATTATTGAGTAAGCATGTTGCTGTTTCTGCTATTTTTAATGAATTGGGAAAAAATACTATTACCCAAGTATCTTTTTCTTCATTCGATTTAAAGAGAAAAACTGACAACACATATGCTCTCGTTTTAAAAGCACAAGGGGTTGGATATGAATCCATAGTGGCCCAGGATTCACAACTATCATCAGGTCCAGCCCAAAAGTTTTTTAAAAATACTAGTATAACTGATTTTGTAAAAAGCAAAGGACAGGATTTAACATCATTTGGTATTACTACCAGTGTGTCGACCGCCGCTATTAATTTTGCTGAAGTAATAAAAAATACAACTAAGTAATCATTATGAAATCAATTATATCAATCATACTCATAGCTGCTTCAATAGCATTTTTTATATTTTTTACAAAACCAAATTGGGAAAAACTGACAGCAAATAGAATAGAGGTTGAAAAGCTTAATGTTGCACAAGGAAACGCAAAAAAACTTAAAATAAGAATTAAGTCATTATTGGATGTTAAAAATGCAATTACAGTGACTGATTTGGAAAAAATTAAAAAAATGATTCCAAATAATGTTGAAAATGTAAAATTGATTATTGATTTTGATAATATGCTTCAATCATTAATAACAGAAAAAGGCACAGCCAATCTATACAAGTCTACAAATGGATCTGACTCAGGAAAGATCTCAATAGATAACCCAAAAATTACACAAAGTACTGCTGTTGTGGATGGAAGTTTTGATGCATTACAACTTGGAGTAGCGGACTTTTCATTTACTGTATCTTTAAG
>JAYTDF010000028.1:0-3388 GCA_043736035.1 Candidatus Parcubacteria bacterium | reverse complement strand
ATCAAATTATCATCATCTTTAGGAATGTTAGTAAACTCTCTTTGTACATCGTTTACAAACATTTTCTCCAAGTCCACTGATTTGGCGAGTCTATAGTATTTATCTGTATTTTTTTTAAAATATTCTACAAGGTCATTATAATCTTCTCCAGCACCAAATATGTACACATTCTGAATAAGAGGTTTATATCGAACAAATATATATCGCCATGCACTTGTAAAAATGAAAGAAAATGTAAAGAATAAAAATAGGTTGAAACGCGGGTTAATACTCAGTCTGTTGAAGAAGAAGTAGAATAGAAGCACTGCAAAGACAAATACAATAGAGTGAACCATTAAAATACGAACAAGATTTACTTTATAATCTTGTGAAACCCTGTCATATAAACCGATAATGTAGTTACCGATAACTAGGGCAAATATTACCACTGCAAATGGCCAAATATGCGTTTGATACGATAGATTTCTGATATACAGCATCAAATAGAAGGATAAACCAAAAAAAAGTATATCTCCTAAAAACTGCATAATCTGTATAGGTTTTGACTTCTTCATAATAAAGTAAGTATACTATGAGTATGAGAAAAATTCTATATTGTATAACAAAGGGCAATTTTGGGGGTGCACAGCGATATGTGTATGATTTAGCGACAAATATTAACAAAATTGACTATGAGGTTGTTGTTTTATGTGGGGAAGGGGAAGTGTTGCCTAAAAAACTTGAAGATGCACATATTAGAGTTATACAAGTACAATCTATGCAGAGAGATATTAGTATAATGAAAGAACTTAAATCATTTGTGGAATTATATAAAATTTTCAAACAAGAAAAACCTGATGTAATACACCTCAATAGTTCTAAGATGGGTGGCTCCGGAGCATTTATTGGAAGATTGGTTGGAATTAAAAATATAATCTTTACGGCGCACGGCTTTGCATTCAATGAAGATAGGTCTCATATTTCTAAACAAATACTTTTATTTTTTCATTGGATTACCATACTGCTCACCCATAAAACTATAATGGTTTCTGATAAGACTATGAAGGATATAGATTATTTACCGTTTATGAAACAAAAGCTCATCAAGATATATAATGGTATTGACACAGGTCTTGACTTTTATGGCAAAGATGAAGCAACTCGCTTTTTATTGAAAGATAAAAATATATCTACAGTAGGTAAAACTATATTGCTGAGTATTGGTGAATTACATAAAAACAAAGGTTATGATCTGTTCATACCCGCTTTGAAAAAAGTTGAGAAAGATTTTATTTATCTGATCATTGGTGAAGGTGAGGAGAGAAATAATATTGAACGTTTGATAGAAAATAATGATTTGAAGGATAAAGTTTTTTTACTGGGGAGAATAGAAAATGCCTATCGATATATAAAAGCGGCTGATGTGTTTGTATTACCTTCGAGGACTGAGGCCTTTCCGTATGTGTTGTTGGAGTCGGGGTTGGCTGGGGCTTGCATACTGGCGTCAAATGTTGGAGGAATTCCTGAGGTTATAGAGGATGATTATAATGGGATTTTGTTTGAAGTAAGTAGTGAGAGTGATATTTTGCATAAGGTAAATCTGTTGATGGAAGATGGTGCGATGAGGGAAACTTTTGGAAATAGAGTCAGAGATAAGGTGATGAAGCAGTTTTCTCTGGAGAGGATGGTTGAGGGGACTGTAGGGGTGTATGAGGAGGATGTTCGAACCTGTACCTACTAAGATAACCTTCGAATTTGCAAAACCACCTCAAATATGCTAATATTGTTACTGGAAAGGTGTTTAAAAGCACCCTCCAGTCAATATATGCATAAAATACCCACAAAAGGCGAATATTTAGAGGTCTTATTAAGATCTACAAAAACCATTTTTTCTACAAAAGATGTGGTTTTTTTATGGAATGAAGATGATAATAAGATAATTACTAACAGATTAAAAAGTTATGTAAAGACTGGAAAGTTATTTAGACCTCACAGAGGATTTTATACTAAAGATGAAGACTATGACAGATTTGAGTTAGCCACTCGTATATATACTCCTTCATATGTTAGTTTTGAAACTGTCTTAACTAGAGAAGGTGTAAACTTTCAATATTATGGAAATATCTTTGTTGCATCATATGTAAACAGAGAAATAATAGTTGATGGTCAAAAGATTACTTTTGTTCACATGAAAGATTATGTTTTAAGTAATACAATTGGTATAGATCATAGAGACGGATATGCTATTGCAACTCCAGAGCGCGCATTTTTAGATCGAGTGTATGTAAGCAAAGAGTATCATTTTGATAATTTGAAAAATTTGAATAAAGATAAAGTATTTGAAATTTTACCTATTTATCATAACAAAAGATTAGAAAAAAAAGTTAAACAATATTTTAAATAATATGACATTAGACTATTCAAAACATAAAAATATATTATTACAGATTTTAAAGGATATTTATTCTGATAGCTCTATAGCACCATATCTTGGCTTTAAGGGTGGTACTGCTGCCATGATGTTTTATGATTTACCTAGAAACTCTGTGGACTTAGATCTTGATTTATTAGATGAGACAAAGGAAAAAGAGGTATTTGAAAAGATAAATAAGATTATAGGGCAATATGGAAAGATAACAGATTCATATATACAGAAAAACAATTTGAAAAATGTTATTTCATACGATAAAAAAGCACAGAATATAAAAGTGGAAGTAAATCTTCGTCAATTTGGATCAAAATATGAGATGAAAACATTTTTGGGTATTTCCATGCTTGTTATGGTGCAAGAAGATATGTTCGCTCATAAGTTGATGGCTATGATGGAAAGACTGGGGAAGACCAGTCGTGATATTTTTGATGTGCGGTATTTTGCAAAAAATAATTGGTCAATAAATAAAAAGATAGTTGAGGAAAGGTCAGGTTTGTCTTTTAAAGAAGCTTTAGAGAAAGCTATAGATCAGTTGGAGTCTATGAACAATAAACATATATTGGATGGTTTGGGTGAGCTATTGTCTGATGCACAAAAAGATTCTGCCAAAGTGAAGTTGAAAGGGGATACGATTTTTTTGTTAAAAATAATGCATAGTAATCAAAAATAATATGGAAATAAATATATCAAAAAAACATTATAAAGTAATTATAAAAGCTTTGCAGACAAGTTCATTTATATATGGACCCATGTCTGATCTAGTTGATAAAAAGTATAAAAAAGATAACACTGATATTGATGATGTATTGGAAGAATTATTGTCACATGCAAAAAGTTTTGATTTTGGAAAAAATATAGAAGAATTTGATAATGAATATACCCCGAGTGCTACGCATCGAGGTATCACATGGAACAAGCTTTGCTTGTCCATGTGCCGGAGCAAAGCTCCGAGGTATTTACCGTTAACTTCCTCGGTTC
>JAYTDF010000027.1:0-5194 GCA_043736035.1 Candidatus Parcubacteria bacterium | reverse complement strand
GGCCTCTAAAGTGAAAACAAAAATGGAACAAACTTTTTCGTTTGTTCCATTTTTGTTTGAGCTTTCCTTTTTATTGAGCATCCTCTTCCTCATCCTTCTTTCCCTTTGCATCAGACACTCCGATCGCTGACATATCTATCTCAGTTGACTCTTCTTCTTTTTCTTCTTCATGTTTTGAAGCTGTCATGATAACATCATCTTCATTACTCAATATCTTAACACCTTTAGGAGCCTTGATATCAGACACCTTGATGTTGTCATCGATCTCCACGAGAACTGATATATCAACCTCGATCTCATGTGGCAAGTTCGCAGCTTCGGCTTCGATCTCAACTTCGAATATATTTTTAATAATATCAGCTCCATGAGTTTTTACAGCACCTGCAACACCAACAAAAACGAGAGGTACATTAACAGTTATTTTCTGACCTTTTTTAACAGCATAAAAGTCTACGTGAACTATATCACCATTTCTTACATTTCTTTGTATGTCATGAATAAGAACGTCTTGATCTTGAGCTAACCCTTTTAATGAAATAATTGAAGATTCTCCGGCCTCTTTGTATAGCTTTGTAAAGTCTTTTTGATTGATAACCAAAGGTGTTGATGGATATGCTGGACCATACACAACAGCTTTGATGTTGCCTGTCATGTCTATATCTTTTGCTACCGCTTTTACGTTTAATGTATATGTCATAGTGTTTTGTAGTATACACTATTTTTTATATATATCAATATATGTATATATGATATTATATCTACATGAATATACGAAATCTTTTCCAAAAAAACAAAAACATGGACTTTTTATCTATAGGCGACATTGTGGTTGATGCTTTTATTAGACTCGATATTGGTGAAGTAATCGAAACCAACACAAGTAAAAAGATTTGTATCCCATTTGGTGAGAAAGTACCCTTTGAGTCAGTAACTGAGCTTTTAGGTGTTGGAAATTCGGCCAATGCAGCTGTATCTATCTCACGATTACACATAAACTCTGGACTTTTAACTCATACCGGTAATGATTATTATGGACATAAGAACAAAGAGGTCTTAGAAAAAGATAATGTTATGACTGATCTCGTATCCACAGACGATAGCAAGAAAACTAACTATCATTATGTTCTTTGGCATGGGGATGAAAGAACTATACTTATAAATCATGAAAAATATGATTATAGGATTCCAGAACAGCTTTTGTTAGGTAAAATAAAACCTAAGTATATCTATCTTTCATCTCTTGGTGAGAATACTTTAGAATTTCATCATCAACTCAGTCGATATCTAGGTCAGAATCCGGATATAAAACTCGTATTTCAACCAGGAACATTTCAAATAAAATTTGGCACTCAACCGTTAAGTGATTTATATAAAAGAACTGAGATATTTTTCTGCAATAAAGAAGAGGCTGTTAAAATACTAAATGCAGGTGAAGGTAATTTGAATATTGAATATTTACTGAAGGGTTTAAAAGATTTAGGTGTAAAATTACCAGTTATCACTGATGGTCCACATGGCTCATATACCTATGATGATTTAATTGATAATAGAATAATTCATATTGATATTTATCCTGACATAGCACCTCCCGTAGACAGAACAGGCGCAGGAGATGGATTTGCTTCTACTTTTTCAGCTGCAAAGTATCTCGGGTTGGACAATAGAACAGCATTGATGTGGGGGTCGATAAACTCTATGTCGGTGTGTCAATATGTTGGAGCGCAGGAGGGGTTGCTTTCCAGGGAAAAGTTGGAGAATTATTTGAAGAGTAAGCCTGTAGGTTGGGAGATTGAGGTGACTGGGTAAGACATCAAGAAAAAAAACTTATCTGGTCGAGATAAGTTTTTTTATGTGATTTAAACCCTGTAAGTAAGATGGTTTTGTTTTTTACCCTGCAATGCAATAGGTGTAGGGTAATGTACCTAAAGTAAATGCATTACCCCCATTAACCTCTGTAGTACCAGTAAAATCAATCATCGTAAAAAAAGGTAGATTTATTTTTTTACTGTTTGCTATGAAAAATATTATATAATTTTCTACCGGAACACCTCCGCATCTAAAATTAAAACTTGGTCCGTAATCTTTCCTAGTACTGTAAAATAATTCATACCCTTTAGTGGCACAATTGGAATCACAACTTTCACCTAATTTTGGTGCAAGAATAGGATTTGCAAGTAGTTTATTTGAGATTAAAAAATTATTTTCAAGAGTTTCTAATGAGTTTGGATAAATACCGTTCCAAAGACCTTGAGACGGAAAACTATCGGAATACATTTGATTAACTGTTCCCGGATAAGTTCCAAACTGATTTTTATACAATTCAATAGACAATTGCAATGACTTCATTTCACTTACAGTTTTAGCCAAAACAGCCTTTTCTCTACCTGTCTTAACTGACGCTAAAACCACACTAGACAAAAGTGATATAATTGATATTACAACTAATAATTCTATAAGAGTGAACCCACTTTGTATTTTTGTTTTCATATATTATTGGTTTGTTTGAGTATTAGTATTTTTGTATTCTTTTGAAGCCTGTTCAAATCTATCTCGAGCAGCTTGCATTTCTTCAGAAGTAGGTTCATTTTGCCTGCCACCCACCTTTACATCCAACACAAACACCATAAACACAACAACAGAAGCAATAAAGAAACATGCCGTCAGCCCAAGTAAAACAGCTTTCGCCTGTCTCTCATTTTTTACCATACCCTTATTTGTTAAGAAAGTTATCATCTTGGGCACTTCCGCCTGACCAAATATACTTCTTGATTTTACTTTGTATTTATTTTCATCAAATGATATTTCTGACATGTTTATATTATATACCAACTCTCACTATATCTGCAACATCCATCTTATAATACTTTATAAGTTCCGCCGGTGTCCCAGACTGTCCAAACTGATCTTGGACCCCGATACGGTGAATTATCTTGGCATATTTTTCAGAAACCGCTTCACATATTGTCGATCCAAAACCTCCCGCTATTTGATGTTCTTCTACAGTGATTATTTTTTCTGATTTTTCTACATACGCAAAAAGAGTTTCTGTATCAAGCGGTTTTATTGTATGAAAATTTATCACAGCAACTTTTTGATTGTGTTTTGATTCAAGTTCTTTTGCTGCAAGCAGTGAATTGTATACAAGCGCTCCCGTCGCACATATAAGCGTATCAAAGTTCTTGTCAGGATTGACGTCAAGACTTGACTCGTATAATACATTTGCCTTCCCTATCACAAAAGGTGTATCTTCAGTTGTGATGATCGGAGTTTTTTCTCGAGCAAGGCGTATATAAACTGGAGTCTTTTGCGCATTATCAAAGGCGGCTACAGTAGCCTTTCTGGCTTCTATACCATCGCACGGTGAGATAACAGTCATGTTAGGTATAACCCTCATAAGAGCCAAATCCTCAATAGCCTGATGTGTTCCACCGTCAGGTCCCACTGATATCCCAGCATGACTTCCAGCAATAATCACTTTCCTATCATTGTAGCAAATAGTGGTTCTGATCTGCTCCCAGTTACGTCCAGGTGAAAACATAGCGTATGATGTCATGGCAGGTATCTTACCCATGGCCGCCATTCCAGAAGCCACAGATGCTAAGTTTTGCTCGGCTACACCTATCTCAACGAATCGATCAGGATATTTATCACGAAACAGATTCATCTGAGTTGACTCGGTCAGGTCAGCACAGAGTCCAACAACATTTTTATTTTTGTCTCCTGCAATCAAAAGCCCTTCACCAAAACCTTTTCTTATCGGTATCTGTTCTATTTCTTTAATATCATCAAAAATTTTCGGATTAAGCATATTCATAGCAATAGTATATAATGGTACTATTGGTATATGAATAAAAAAATCTGGTTTAAGAAAAAAAGGTATGGATGGGGATGGACACCATCCTCGTGGGAAGGATGGGTTGCAACGCTTGGATACATGGCTGTTCTTTTTTTCTCCGCCTGGAAAGTAAAGGCCGGCGAGATGGGATTTGGCGTGATTTTTATTTTAACAACATGTCTTTTTATGTACACAACATATAAAAAGGGCGAGGAGGTAAACTGGAACAAATTCAAGCAGGATTAAAAAATTCTCATTAAGTATTTTCCTTCGTCCCGGAGCTGGAATTCATTGTGAATAATATAACTGTATACTTCGGTTGCTCCGGCATCTTTTAAGAATTGTTTTTTGAAATCATTGTTCACTGGCCCTATGTAGGATGATTTGTATCCAAGGTCGTGCAGCTGTCTCATGCCTTCTACATACAAGAAAATGCCGAGTTCGGTGTATCCCCGTAGAACTTTATTAAATAAGGCAAGGATATTCCCATCTATGGTTTCTACACCTATACGATAAGCCACAATATCATCTTCGTTAAAAACGACGCCGCCGATCAACTTCGGATCATCTTTATACAATTCCAGAAAATGCACATCGTTTTCGCTTTTTGAAAATTTATTTTGCAGCTCTGATCGGGTTGTATTCCATTTTTTTAGAAATATTTTAAGCTTCTCAACATGCTCGGGTTTATACGATTCATATCTCAAGCCAAAATTTTTTCGTATAGCTTGGTTATATTTTTTGCGAACTCGTTTATCCTTAAGAGTTGCAACCGGTTCAATCTGTATTTGATATTCGGTATCGGAATAAAAACTTTTTACTTCCGGATGAGTCGCCGATTCATTTACTGAAAAAAATTTAGGATGAAAATGATTTTGTATAGCGTCGATCATTTTCTGACTTGGTGTATCAAATAAAATACGCAGGTCGTCTTCTTTCTCTCTGTATACGACTAAAACCTTTTCATCTCCCAGTCCGAGAATATATAAACTTTTGACATCATTATTGAGCCAGGTGTTTAATGAGTATGGCGAAAAAAAGAACAGGGGCACAAAAGGTCTATTTGAAAGGAATTCCACTAATGTAGGGTGCGCTGTATCTGGGTTGATTTTGGTGATAACTAGTTCGAGCATAGTTATATAATATCATGAATTAATTTATGTTTTCTTTATCATTTCTTTTAATTTACTTTAACCCCATCAAGGTAAAATTATCAGATTATGAAAACAAATATTTATATAGATGCAGCTAATATTATCCTGAGTGCTCGAGATCAAGGGATGGGTTTTGATATGGTTAAACTTATTCAGTATTTAAAAGAAAAATATAAAGGCGATGTCATATTGTATTTCACAGCCA
>JAYTDF010000026.1:0-9243 GCA_043736035.1 Candidatus Parcubacteria bacterium | reverse complement strand
CTAGAAGGATTGATAGATGCTACATCTTTTGAAACGATTTCACCATAAAAACTACTCAACCCTTCTTGTGAAATAGCATCTGAATCCGTATCACCAACTTTCCTGATCAAAACTTGTTCAGTTTGAACTTGGACCACCGGTTCTGCACTTTCGTGTGTACCTCCAGCATAAACTAATGTTCCGGCCACACCTAGAGCTAAGACTAGTCCAGCCACAGTAAAGATTTTTTGATTTTTTGTTAGTCTATTAACTACACCAAAAAACCTTTTTTTAAATAAAGAGATTTTTTTCATATATTTGTATATTAATTATGAGGAACTGAATCAGTATGAGGTTTACTCTCATCAACAACACCAGTAGTCGGAGTTACTGTAATAGTAAATGGATACGTTCGAACTACACCTCCAACCTGAAATTGTGCAAAGAGTGTATACGTACCAGCACTTGCAAAACTAAAAGCAAAATGTGTCTCATCATCTCCGTGTTCATTTGGATGTCCATGTATGAATGTGTCTGGATTATCTCCAAGTGCAACTACATGTCCTTTAGCCCCAAGATAATTTTCAGGGATTACACTTTTACCCCCTTTAGAAAGTGTAAAAGTGATGAGGTTTTCTTTTCCTGTAGTAAAACTATTTTCTGCACTCATCTTCACTTCAATACCATCTTTCGTAAGATTTGTTTGTTTTTGTGATACCTTAGATACAGCTTGTTGAGTCCCCACAATTATAGGAAAACGTAAGACTTCAGCACCATCTTCATCTGAGTCAATATCAACATATGCTTGATAACTGGTGTTATTTTTTAGCACAACAGGAACCTGCCATACATTATCTTTAAACTCCGGATGTATATGTTGATAATCAGCAAAATCTGATGAAGCTATAATAAAATGCATCTTTTTTTCATGAGCAATTTTTAAATCTTTGTCGGTCCACAAATCCCCATCTTTTCCATATAGATCAAAAGACAGAACTTGCTCTCCAGATTTAATTGTTGAATTTTTTAGAATAATACGAGTTCCAGCAAGGCTTGCTCCTGTTGCAGCTGTAACCTTTGTATGATCTTGACTCATAGTTGGTGCAGTTGTAGTGGAGGCATCATGAGTATGATCTGTGTGACCATCAGATGCAGTCTTATTTTTTGAAGTTGAGTAGTATATACTGCCTCCTATTATAAGTACGGCGATAATTGATATTATAATTTTTTTATTCATAGTTTATTTAGTTTAGTGGTTAATTAATAAAATTTATTAATTAATGCTATAAACGATAAATACTATTTTTTATATACAAAGCTATACCATCATTTGGTGGCTTTGTGTTAGAAATAAAATGATCAGTTGTAAAATTTAATATAATATCTGCAATAACCTGATTTGGATTTTCTGGAACAATAGCTGGCATTAAATCACTATAGATAGTATTAGTCGTTCGTGTTGACACCTGATTATCTATGCAAGCCACCTTATTTGTAGGTGATTCATGGTGACTGTTGTCTTCCTCATGTGTAATATTTGATCCTATATCAATATGTAATACACATGTAAAAAAACCAATCAGGATAAACATTGAAACCGAAGCAAAATATTTTTTTGTAAGGATTTTGTTGAAGATTATACTATTGTATCATTTTTACTGATTATTGGAAGCTGTAAATCTTCTTTTAAAGTACCAGTATACCAGTGTACTGAGAAGTGCAGCAAAAAAGCACCATACTGAAATGAATGTTTCTTTAAAAAAACAAACATGTGATAAGAAATGATGTGATCATCACAACCCCAATTATATTAATAATCTTATCGCTCGAGATGAAGAAACTTACACAAGTGGCAAATACATACATAGTCAGTATTAAAGGTAAATATAATAATAAAAAATCCGTACGGCCCCTCTGGGAAGTTCCGTACGAATAATTGGATGGCTTATTGCAAGATGCCATTTGCTGAAAGGTCAATGCTGGGGATTATCGCCACACGAATACACGGTCTCCATCACCATTTTCTCGTTTATATAAAGGCGAACCCTGCGAGCCCTGGCTCAAGCCGACTTTGCGATAAACTTCTCCGTGTTGACTGGGTCCACGTATATATTCTTCTCCACCACCTGCCATTTTCCATTTCATCGGGCCATGGGAAAGTGAAAAGCCCAAGGATTTATTAACTACATAATAGACGCCCGAAGGAAGGCTGTGAAGCAGGGTTCCAGTAGGAAGTGACATAGTGGTTGGTATTTGGTTTTTGTTGTAGAGCAATAACAAACTCTATAGTAAATAAAAAGAGGGTATTGTCAAGCAAGATTTCCTAGCCTCTTACTTTATTCTTAGTTCAAACCTAAACGGAACCACACCCCCATGTCAAGTAGAAAACTGACCGTACCACGAGAGAGATTCATCGGATTAGCATAGGTTTGATCTATTTGACAGACCATCATATTTAATTTAAATTAAAACAGTCTACCTGAACCCCAAACCAAACACACGCACTGATGAAAACATATATTTTCTTTTTCATTCTTCCTGATAACACCAAGATCTATTGTACCGGCAACAAAAACGGTGTCTCCATCGACAGGTTTCTCGCAAGAGGATATCAGACAACTGATCCAGACGACCTCAAGGATCACATCCAGGATGGTTTCAACGAATGCTGGGAAGAAAACCCTGGCTATTCCGACGGAGATATCTGGAGAGGGTTTCCACTCGAAAAAATCACTTTGGATTATGAGGAAATTTCTGACCAGGAAGCCTTTTCTGGCGGCGGCACCAGCGACAGTGGTGGTCTAACACAGGTCGAAGTGGAGTAAGCCATATCCAATCAAAAAAACACGAGTCCTCCTCAGGACCCGTGTTTTTTCTTTTTCTTAGCTACACCTTATGTTGTCTCCCCTCCTTCCCTCCCTCAATCCCTGCCACAATCTGATTCATAATATCATGTGTCTTAGACACACTAGAATCGATAAATATAACCTTACTATTATCAGATGATCCGATACTTTTCATCGTATCTAAGTATTGTGTCAAAGTCAGTGTGGCAATAATCTCAGCGGCATTTTGCTTTGTCGCAGACGCCACAACCTCGATCGATTCTTTCAAACCCTCGGCAATAGCACGTCTTTCCATGGCAATACCTTCACCTTGCAATCGCTTTCTTTCTCTCTCTGCCTCAGCTTCTTTGATAGCTTGAATCTTTATGGCCTCACCTTTATTTTCTGCTGCTTTCTTTAGTTGTTCTGACGCCACAACTTCTGACATGGCATTTGTAATAAGAATTGGAAATGTTACATTTGTAATTTGAAAACTATTTATTTGCATACCCCAATCTCTAAATTGAATTTCAAGATCGTTCTTTATATGTAGTGCCAACTCTTCTTTTTTCTCAAGCAAAGATTCATGAGTTTCCCGAGCTACATATGTTCGAAGTGAGTTTTCGATACTTGCCTCTATTGACCGCGCACGATCCTCAAGTTCATAGGTATACTTTTTAACACCCTCTGTATTTTCAACCTTGTCAACTGAATAGATCAGGTTCGTTCCGATAGTAGTAATCACTTTATCTTTTGAAGGATAGTTCCCTTGTAAGGCAAAGTTTTGTTGTCTTAAACTGATTCTCTCTCTAATTGATTCTAGAAAAGGAATTTTAATATTGAATCCCGCAGTCATGGTCCTATTGTATTTTCCAAGAAACTCAACAACAGCAACTGTATTTTGTTTAATAATTCGTATATTTGTAATGAGTATTAAAAATAATACTATAATGATGATTGTGAATGTTGTCATGAAAGTACTATATCACCTTTATCTGACCTCAGTCCACTCTTTTGTAATTGATTTTTTTGTAAATCGAACAGATAAATCATTCATCATCCAAGTACACAATAACTTTGGCCACCCGACTGTATGTGCTCTTCTGCCCGTATGATAGATCTTCAGTTTTGACACGAACCTTGTTCTTCCAATTGTATGTAACCTTCTAAAAAGTTCGTAATCTTCCGATGCGACAATTTTCTCAGAAAATCCTCCGACTTGTTCAAAGGCACTTCTTTTAATCATTTGGAACTCTCCTGCTGCACCCGCAGATCCAACTAAATTATTTAAAAAATAATTCAAATATCCTAAACTTGTAAACACTATTTTGTCACCGACTGTTTCCATTTCTTTAAAAACTCTAATGGATACAGTCACAGCGATCAAATCTTTTTTTTCTAAAAATATTTGCAATATCTCTCCAAAAAAAGAGTGGGGATTTTCAATGTATGTGTCGGCATCTAGAAAAACTAAAAAATCTCCTGTAGCGATTTTAGCTCCTGCATTTCTGGCTTCGCCAATTGTTTGCCGAGTAGGCTTTGAATGTATTACAATTTTATCCGTATATTTTCTTACAATTTCTATTGTCCTATCTTTACTTTTTCCATCACTAATAATAATTTCTTTTGGACCAGAATACTGAGCAATACATGAGAGTATTTTTTCTATTACCTTCTCTTCATTAAGCGTAGGAATTATAAATGAAATCATAATGGTGTTCTATAAGTATACACTATATTTGACTAGTGCTAGCAACTCGTATATCCTGAATAAGCGCAGAATCGTACTGCAAAAAACCAAACAAACACAATGAACCCCTTGTCATCCTTACCAATCCCCCCGGAAGTAATCGATTCTACAAAAACTTTTACTCGAGTTACCTACTTTCTTATAGACAATCCCGAGCCGCAAATTTTCAACTCTACCCACATTATCGATAGGAAAGTTTTTTTTCCACTCTTACCCAAAAAAGGTCTTGTATCTTTTTATTCCGAAACAGTGAAGGCAACACAAACTTTTACTAAAGGAAAACCAACTAATAAAGAAAAAGAGGAAGTGTCTGATCGTTCTAAAACGTACATTGCTGAAAATGGCTTCAAATGAAATAAACCACTTCACAAAAAACCAAAAAGTGTAGCCTCCCGAGGCCACGCTTTTTTTATTATCTATACTGTATGTATTTCCTCAACTGGTGAAGAAATCGGCATAGCTATTACTCTTAGTTTTACATATGTTTTTGCGATCACAATTAACAACGTTGGAGTAACGACGAACACTGTTATTATAGGAGAAATATATACATCATACATTGTATTTGTAACTCCAAAAATACTTGCTACTAAACCTACAATTATCGACAATACACCAGTAGCCAAACCTAAGAGAATAATAGTTAAAATTGCCTTCCACATGTCTTTCTTATGAGCTGCACCCAGTGTAATAGATTCACGAACAGCATCTCGTGCAGAAATTTCTTTTGAAAATATAATTGTTTTGAAAAGAAGGAAGCGGTGAATATTTAACAAAAGACCTACTACCGTTAGTACAACTGACACATCCAGTAACGCCCCAAGAGTTGGATTACCACCTTGTGTTTTAACATACACTAGAACAATTATTAGTGGAATCATATACATCCATATTCTTGCAATTAAATACAAGCCTCCCCACACATTCACCATAATCCATTTCCACACATTTTTCTTTTGAAAATCATACCCTTCTTTAGTGTCGAAGACATGTGCATCTTCATTTCTTTGCACAGCTCGATTTATTGCTGGTGTTAAAAATAGTATACTGAATAGTCCTCCTATCAATGTCACTAATCCAAAAATGGCCGTGTTCAAATTCAAAATTTTTGCATCAATCAACGAATCAAATTTATCAGATGCATATGTTGTTATATACATAGTCAACAAGACTGGTACACTCATAAGAAATAATTTACTAAAATTAACTTTATAAGTTTTGTAAGTCTCTCGTAGGAGCTGTATTGTATTTATCATATTCATAATTATACCTATATTACATTAAAATAGTAAATACGTTATAATCGACCCATGGCAATAAAACTGTATAACACCCTGACGAAAAAGATCGAGGAAATAAAAACTATCAAAGAAAATGAGGTTTCAATGTATCACTGTGGTCCAACGGTGTATGATTATTTACATATTGGGAATATGAAGATGTACGTGTTCGCAGATATACTCCGAAGAACTTTTGAATTCTCTGGATACAAAGTTAAGCAAGTAATAAATATAACAGACGTTGGTCACCTTGTATCAGATGGCGATGAAGGTGAAGATAAAATGGAAAAATCTGCAGCTAAAAATAATAAAACTGCAAAAGAGATTGCTGATTTTTTTATTGACATATTTTTTCAAGATTTAAAAAAAATGAACATTGAATCCACCGGAACTATGTTCCCTAAAGCTACGGACAATATTCCTGAACAAATTTCTCTTATACAAAAACTAGAAAATGAAGGTCATACATACAGTACTCAAGATGGAATTTATTTTGATGTATCCACTTTCCCAGATTATGGAAAATTAGGAAATATTGATCTTGAAGGGCTACAGGCGGGTAATAGAATTGAATTCAATGAAGAGAAGCACACTCCATACGATTTTGCACTTTGGAAATTTTCACCAAAGGACGAAAAACGTCAACAAGAGTGGGAGTCTCCTTGGGGTGTAGGGTTTCCTGGCTGGCACATCGAATGTTCAGCTATGGCTCAAAAATATCTTGGACCGACATTTGATATCCACACTGGTGGAATAGATCATATTCCAGGACATCATAATAATGAGATAGCACAAAGCGAATCTGCAAACCATGTTCCACTTGCGCATGTTTGGATGCATGGAGCATTTATGAATTGGAAAGATAAAAAAATGAGTAAATCAGATGGATCTTTTATTACATTAGCAGATTTAGAAAATCAAAAAATTTCTCCACTGTCATACAGATATTTTTTATTACAAGCACGATATAGTCAACCGCTTTTTTTTGAGATTGACGATATAAAAGCAGCACAAACAGCGTACTACAGATTAAAAAATCGGATTCAAGATATTTTAAAAACAGACATCAAAATTGGTGAAAATTCTATCATTAAAAAAATGACGGGTATTATAGAAAATGATTTAGATACACCTAATCTTTTGGCTTATTTTTGGGAGCTTGTTAACAAAGAACAGATAAACAAAAATATCATAGAAAAATTTGATTCCATCCTCGGACTCAAACTGTTAGAGCAAGACATTATCCCTGAAGAAATTCTCGCACTTAAAAATGACCGTGACCTTGCTCGAGCAAACAAAGATTTTACAAAATCGGATGAATTGAGGGACAAAATAAAAAACCTTGGATATGAGGTTTTGGATACTCCAGACGGAACTGAGATAAAAAAATAACCTCGAGTATCAAGTGCCTGAGCACTATATCGAAGTCATGTGTGGGATTGAGTCATCTCGAGGATGGAAAGCTGTGCAACCTGGGTGTCCAGTAACCTTGTTGCTAAAGTGAACTAACCATCCTCGAGAATCGTCTAAGTGGACCACAGCTATATATTATCACATACCTCAAATTTGTCAATAAGCCCGCACCCTAGCTATTTGATATACTATACATATGTCTCTTATCTTTTTATACATAGTTCATCATATTGTATTATGTTTAGGTTTAGCATCTTCAATAGTGATAGATATATTTATCATTATGGTTGAAAAAAATAAGAAAATTAGAGGTATAGAAAAGAGTATTATGGAGCGGGTTATGTCATACTCATTTATTTCATCTCTTTTCGTGTTTATACTCCAATTGATGTATCTTGGGTATATTTATTTTAGTCTTGATCAATTCAGTTCAAAAATATATATTCTGACAATTGTCACTTTCTTATTGTCGGCAGTGTTACTTTTCTGTACTACTACTCAAAAATACTATCAATTTAAAATTCTTGAAAGAAATCAAGAAAAATATCATCATTTGTCAGACAGTTTTATCCACCATCATAGAGAATTCAAGCAAACCTCTGTCATCATTTTAATACTTTGGCTAGCTTTATATATCACTTTTATTTTGATATAGATTAATTACATGCAAACAACCTCTAAATTTACAAAACAAAACACGCAACCGTCACTTGCCCACAGCCTGCGTCTTCCTCCGTATAGTTTAGAAGCTGAACAAGCAGTGCTGGGCTCTATCATGATTCGTCCAGACGCGTACGCTGAGATTGCAGATATAACAACTGAAGAAAATTTTTATAGTGAAAAACATAAGAAAATATACAAAGGAATTTTAGAGCTTTTAGAAAAAGGAAATCCTGTTGATTATTTGTCTTTAAAAACAACGCTCGACAATATGGGCTACCTTGATCAAATTGGCGGCGCCTCATACCTGGCCGAACTGGTCCAAATGGTACCTTCGGCTTCAAACATTGAGTATTATGCTCGCATCCTTGAAAAAAAATTCATGATGAGGCATCTTATCAACGCATCAGAGAAAATCGGTTCGTTGGGATATGCTGAACAAGGAGACCTTGAAGACATAATGGATTCCGCTGAAAAAGAAATATTTTCTATCACAAATAAAAACTCCAAGTCCACTGTTACATCCATTAAAGAAGGTATGATAGAGGCTTGGGACAGTATCGACAAGATTCACAACTCAGGAGATGAGCTTCGTGGTGTACCAACAGGATTTCCTGACTTGGACAATAAACTTTCTGGTCTTCAAAAGTCAGATCTTATCATCTTAGCCGCTCGTCCATCTTGTGGTAAGACTTCCCTTGCACTTGATATCGCACGAAACGCTGCAGTGCATCATGGTGTTCCAGTTCTTATATTTTCTCTTGAGATGAGTAGTCAACAGCTTTTATATAAAATGATTTCATCTCACTCTCGAGTTGATTCGTGGAAACTTCGTACTGGTAAATTAAACCTAAACAATTCAGAAGAATATGAGAGACTACAAACTGGTATTTCAGAACTTTCAAATGCACCGATCTATATCGACGATCAAGCTGGAACAAATATCGTGAAGATGCGAAGTACAGCACGTAAAATAAAATCTGAAAGAAAGTTAGGTTTGATTGTAGTCGATTATTTGCAGCTCATGTCCCCTACACAAAGTCGAAATTCTGATAACGTGGTGCAGCAGATCTCTGAGATTTCAAAGTCTCTCAAACACCTCGCTCGTGAACTTGATGTGCCAGTACTTGCTCTGTCACAGCTCTCTCGTGCTGTTGAGCAAAGACAAGGCAAGCCGAGATTGTCTGACCTTCGAGATTCCGGATCTATCGAGCAGGATGCCGACATCGTTATGTTCATTCACCGTGAGGATAAATACAAAGACCATTCAGAGCGTGATAATATCGCCGAGATACTCATAGAGAAGCATAGAAACGGTCCTACAGGTGCTATTAAG
>JAYTDF010000025.1:0-5949 GCA_043736035.1 Candidatus Parcubacteria bacterium | reverse complement strand
TACTATCTCTATTCGCTATAGACTCGGCACATGCCACAACTTATGAAGTTGTAAATGACACATCATCAACTTCAACGTCAACCTTCACTTTAACAGCTTCGAAAATTGGAACTGGTAGTGGATTAATTTTAGGAATTGATTCTGCAACAACAGTCTTTTCAACAACCACATCTATAACTTTAACAGCTCAGGCTAGTTCAGGTTCAACTTTTGCTGGCTGGTCTAATACATGCGGTACGGCTACAACTTGTACATTACTTATGAATACAGATCGCTCTATATCTGCCACATTTAATCTAACCTCTTCCTCAGGAGGAGGTAGTGTTTCAACTGGAGGAGGTGGTAATCCTGCAGGAGCTGGAGGTGGCTCGGTTTCATCAAATAACTCAGCTACTCTTCCTGGCACGTATTACAATTCAAACAATACAGGTCTTGGTGTTACAGGAGCTGTGGGAACTGTAGCTGCCCAATCGTATATTTTCAAAGCGGACCTTAAACTTATGCAACGTGATCCTGAAGTAATCAAACTTCAACAATTCCTCAATAATAGAGGTTACCTTGTCTCAACCAAAGGTTCAGGATCAAAAGGATTAGAGTCAAATTACTTTGGTTTAGCCACAAAGTCCGCACTTGCTCGATTTCAGGCGGATAACAAGATCGTACCCTCAGAAGGATTCTTCGGAAACCTTACAAAAGCATTCATAAATCGTATGAGTCCTACAATCCCAAATCAACAACCTGTTAAAACACAAACACAAACACAAACTGTTGCAACACCAGGCAAATACATCTTTACAAAAACATTAACTTTAAATAGTCGAGATCCAGAAGTGGTTAAATTACAACAATTTCTAAATGCAAAAGGCTATATCATTTCAACTAAGGGTAATGGATCACCTGGATTGGAATCTAACTATTTCGGTACTGCTACTCAAGTGGCACTTGCTCGTTGGCAGAAGGATAATGGTATTACCCCGTCTACCGGATATTTCGGCAACCTAACCCGTCAAGTGTTAAATCAATAATGAAACAAAACATCACCTGAGTGTGGTGTTTTTTGGTTTGTAATACTGTACAATTATCATAGAATACAACTTATAAATAATAACAACATATCAATGTCACCCAATGCATATTTCAAGTCACTTTTAATCATCATCCTCTCTTTTTCACTCCAGGTAAGAGCCATTGCCGACTTCAAAAACTTCCCTGATCTCAAGATAGGGGATGTAGGCACCTATGTAAAAGAAATACAAAAAGTCTTAAATACAAATGGTTTTCCTATCAGCACAATAGGACAACCAGGATCACAGAACTTCGAAACAATTAAGTTTGGTGTCTTAACTCAAAAAGCCCTAAAAGAATTTCAGGTAAAATACAACATAACTCCAGCAACGGGGAATTTTGCGAGCAAGACTAAGGCGAAGTTCAATGAGGTTACGAATATCAAGGTTGTTGCAAAACCGAGCAAGGGAACACCTGTATCCTATGGAACGGAAGTGTGTTCGTCTATCACGTATTATCAGGTTACTTTAACATTTGCCACAACAACAGAAAACCCAGAATTCCCGCGCTGTGGAAAATTTGCCAATGGCGAGCCGTGGCTTGTTGCATCAAAAGTTATAATTACCAACATTTATAATCCCAGTATCCCATTAGGTGACGCGTATACTGGTGGAGCCATGATTAATCCTGTCCCAAGTAATTTTAGTCAAGGGTATGCTTCACGATTTTGGCCAGGCAGTGCAACACAGGCCCATCATTACGATCCTGCGCTTGATGTTTCTCTTCATTATCCTTTCAATCTGTATATGGGTGATTCGCTAATAGTTGCTAGATTAATAGGAGCATCAGCAGAAAATGATGGAGGGGCATACATAGCGCATGTTGATTCAGTTATTGGTTTTATAGTTCTCGATCAGATACCACCTGAAGGAAGTTTTAGACCAGGTTTGTATGGCTCAGACCATACAGTTCGATACAATAAAAACAATATCGATTATTCCATACTTAAAAACCTGCCACCAGTCTCAGGAACATTGTCACAATATTATATTGAAAGTGCAGGACGACTTCCTGCCTTACCGTGGTGGGCATGGTCTTCGGAATGGACTGATACATTTATACGTCCATTAGAAAATTCAGGTACTGCCGACGGACCAACATATCGCTCACAATATGGTCGTGAAATTGCAAAAAAATGGAGTCAAGTTGCATTATGGTTAAACACAAATAATACACAAGCTGTGAAAGAAAAAACAATGATTCAAACTATTCAAGCAGGAATAGATCTTGCCAGTTATTTTGATAATGGCGGTGAAATTGGTGCATCAGGTGGCCATCAGATTGGACAGAAATTTCCCCTGTTTCTGGCGGCAGCTGCTTTAAAAGATGAAAAACTAATTCGATATGCATCTGATCCTGGTCGCTTTATTGAAGACCAAACTACTTTTTTTGTACAACAAAGTGATGTGGGGAGAGGTGTTGAATTGGGCTTTACATATACTCAAGCTGATGCTGATGTCAAACTACCAGAGTGGGGAATTAATCATAATTGGAATCCATATAAAGATGACAGTAGATGGCATGTACCTCTTGATTATAGACATATTCAATGGCCGGCTATGGCTGGTCAGGTTCTTGCGGCAGATCTGATGGGACTTAGAAATTTATGGAATCATCCTGCAACTTTTGCATACACAGAAAGATTTCACACAGTTTCAGGTTTTGGTGACGCGCCAGGGCAAATGTGGGATGCATATAAACAAACTAGTGAAGACTCGCGTGTTAAGACGGTTGAGATTAGTCCAAAAGGTGGTGATCTAACTACTGCGCAGCAAATAACTATGACAACAGAGACAGATGGAGCACAAATTCGATATACGACAAATGGACAAGATCCAACTCCTTCATCACAATTATATGTAACTCCGATTTCACTAAATTCAACTCAAACGATTAAGGCCATTGCCTATAAATCCGGAATGGTTGAAAGTGAAAAAACGACTGAGAGGTATACCTTTCCTGCAGGTGGGTATATCGTTGCTACACCAGTTATTTCGAGTCCTCAAAATAATACACAATTTTCTTCCAGAACACAGTCTGTAACAATTTCTTGGAATGATACTCCAAATACAAAATACAACATAAGAGGTGAGGAATATCTTGATTCTACAAAAACCACAAAAACTATAAGTCCTGCTAGAAGATATTGGGAAAATACTGACCATCAATGGATGGGTTACAGGGGGTATGTATACATAGATAATTACCCTAAAAGAACAATTTATTTGCCAGTTGAACCAGGACGATATTATGATTTTTCAATAACCGCCTTCGATAAAGATTTACTAACAACATATGGTTCGCCTAATGGACCTTCTGCAACTACTGAATTTTCATTTAGTATTGCAAGTAGTACTCAAACTGTTGATGACTCGGATACAGACGGTGTCAATGATTTGATGGATAAATGTCCAGCAACACCTTCTATCTTAAAAACCATGGTTAATAATTATGGTTGTCCAAAACCCATCCTTTCAACTTTGAAGTTAATTAATGATATTGGTACAATTGATTTTACAAACATCGGTGCACTCGAAATAGAAGATGCAAACTCAACATATGGAAAGATCAGATATACTCAGCCTGTAAACATCTTCGGAACAACTGATAAAACATCACGCATAGATCTTGGTTCATATATAAGTATACTAAGTGGGAAAGTTGTTGTGAACACTGCCAATGCCTCACAATTTAACAAACCGGCAACTGTAACTCTCTATAATATAGATATGAAAAGGCCAGTCATCATGAAAGACGGCTTAGTTTATGCCTCCTCAACATCCCCGATAATGAACTATGATCCTGTTGCAAAGACATTGACCTTTACCGCTGATGGGTTTTAGAAAGATTCAATAAAGACAAAAATACCACCCAGTGCGGTGTTTTTATGCACCCCTTTATGAGGTGTTGTTTTGTGATACAATAAGAATATATGCAAAATAGAATATATGTAACCAGAGAAATACCAGAAGTCGGGATTAACATGTTGAAGGCCAAAGGCTATGAAGTTACAGTAGGAAAAGACAAAAAACCACTTTCTCAAAAAGCTATTATTAACATTTTACAAAAAGCAGAGAACAAAGGAGAGCCATACAATATCCTTCTTACATTATTAACAGACAAGATAGATAAAAGTGTTTTCGATATTGCCCCGTCATTAAAAATGGTTTCAAATTATGCAATAGGATACGACAATGTAGATGTGTTAGAAGCGTGTCATCGAGGAATCATGGTCACCAATACACCAGGAGATTATATGGGCTCTATCGCAGAACATGTCGTTTCAATGACCCTATCACTTTGTAATCGTATTGCTGAGGCGGATCATTTTGTTCGAAAGGGAAGATATAAAGGTTGGGATCCTATGCTTATGATAGGACATGATGTGAGTGAGAAGACTGTTGGTATTGTTGGTGCAGGACGTATTGGGGAAAAAGTTTCTTATACATTCAATAAAGGCTTTGGCTGTAAAATTGTTTACTTTGATCAGCATAAAAATGAGAATATTGAGCGTGATTGCGGTGCTACGAAACTTGAATCAGTGGATGAACTTATTAAACAAGCGGACATCATCTCTCTTCATGTGCCACTAAACGATTCAACGTATCATATGGTAAATCAAGATTTTATTTCCAAGATGAAAAAGGATGCCTTTATTATCAATACTTCTCGCGGTCCAGTCGTTGATGAAAAATATCTATATCAAGCGCTTAAGGAAAATAAGATTGCTGGGGCAGGGCTCGATGTATTTGAATTTGAACCAAAAGTGACAAAAGGTATGGCTAAATTGGGAAATGTTATCATGACACCACATATAGCATCAGCAAGCATCAAGGCCAGAAATATTATGTCGACTGTGGCCGCGGAGAATATCATAAACTTTTTGGAAGGGAAGGTGGTAATTAACGACTGTACGAAAGTTATTAAATAAAATATAAAAAATAATTCATTCTTTCCCTGAATTCATTTTCCCTTTCACTTTAGTGAAAAATTATTTCTATGATATAATATTTCAATATGAAAGTAATCAGCACAATGCAACACGATATTAAGAACGCATATCTTACTCCGAAGATCGGAGTGTCAGCAACAGCAGATGGAAGTTTTTTAAAACAAGAATCATATCAACTTGCAAAAGATTTAGGTAAAGAGATTGTTGATCAAGGTGGTATATTGGTGACCGGTGCTTCATCTGGTTTTCCATACTGGGCGGCCCAAGGTGCCAAGCAGGCAGGTGGGTTGTCGATTGGTTTTTCTCCAGCTATCAGTCCAAAGGAGCACACTGATATATACAGATTGCCACTGGACTATATGGATCTTGTCACCTTTACAGGTTTTGGATATCCAGGAAGAGATCTTATTTTCACACGCTCATGTGATGCAATCATTATTGGCCCTGGACGAATTGGCACTATACATGAGTTTTCAATAGCATATGAAGATGGAAAACCTCTCGGCATACTTCAAAGTGATGGATGGCAGACAGATGAATTGTTGCAATTGATTATTGAAAAAAGTCACCGACAAAATCCATACATTGTTTTTGAAAAAGATCCCAAAGTATTAGTCCGGACTATGATGGATATGATTAGGCAACAAAGAGGAGAATCCGTATAACATTTAAAAATTTTTTACAGAAAACATACGTACTGTACTTTGTAAAGTTGACTAAACTCCAATTTCTAAAAAGTTATGTATATAAACAGTTTTCTAGACAGTGTTTGCATTATCAAAAGTGTCTGTTATATGAAATTTTAACACACATTTACTTTTAATAAACCAATAATAAATGTTATTATATACATAACTTTTTAGAAATTGGAGTTTAGTCAACTTTACAAAGTACAGTACGTATGTTTTCTGTAAAAAATTTTTAAATGTTAT
>JAYTDF010000024.1:0-3213 GCA_043736035.1 Candidatus Parcubacteria bacterium | reverse complement strand
TGCGAAGAAACTCACTTCATAAATAAATTTAAGTAAAAAATATAAAACAATAATGATAAAAGCATACATAATAGTAGCCCAAACAGCTGATGGAAAAATTGCTCGAGACAGCAATCATGAAGCAGACTGGACCAGCAAAGCTGATAAAAGGCATTTTATAGAAATGACTAAAAAATCTGGTGTCATGGTGATGGGATTAAATACATTTAAAACTTTTCCTTCACCTTTGAAAGATCGATTACATATTGTGTATTCAAATGACCATAATTCTGAAAAAGATAATATACCCGGGGTGGTAGAATATACAAAAGATTCTCCTGATGTATTATTAAAAAAACTTGAGGAAAGAGGTTTTAAAGAAATTGCAATCTGTGGTGGCACAAGTATATATACGATGTTTATACAATCTGGTTTAGTAAAAAATTTATATATAACAATTGAGCCCAGAATGTTTGGTGAAGGTATGAGTATATGTAATCAAACAGTAGATATAAGAATGAAATTAAAAAGTGTGAAGGTGATAAGTGAAGAAAATGTTCTGTTGTTGGATTATGAGATAGTATCAGAGAAATAGAAAATCAAGTATTTTTTCTTGAATACTTCTTTTTTATTGAGCGACTCTACCGATCAAACATATGCAATAAATACTCATCAATAAACCGTTGATCCAGATTATAAAAACTTATACTGTCACTATGTAATTGCAATGCCAATGCCTTACCCACAAAACGCCAGTGCCATGGTTCATATGCATAATATGCATTACCTTTTGGATATGAAAGAATAAATCCATATTTGTATGCATTATTTTGTAACCATTCAAACTCCTTAGCTCTCTCAAAAGCAAGTGAAGCACCAGCTATTGATGGATTTGTAAGATCAACTGTAGTTCCAAGCTGATGTTCTGAATACCCCTGTTCTGCAACAAACCTGTTAGCAGTACTTACACCATACGTAACTTTATTGCGTTTCTTCAACTGTGCCTGGGTTGCAAATGATCGATAGGCTGATATCACGAGTGGATTAAGTCCTTCTTTTTTTGCATCATCTATCATTTGCTCTAGAAAATATACAACATCGACATGAACCATATACTCTGCGTTTTTATTGAGTGTATATTCACTTGGAATAATCTGAGTTTCTGCAGGTTTATAGTTTTCACTCAAAAAATATACCTTTGAATATTTCTTCAATATTTCTGGATCAAGCTTGGTTAATTTATCCAAAGTTACAACTCGATCTTCCAAAGTTTTCTTTTCATTTGAAAGTGAAGAAAATAATGTACTGAAAGATTCAGATGAAGAAGCAGTAACACCTTTGAGGTTGTATATTTCCCTACCATACACTTCATTTTGAGTTTGCAATTGTGCTTTCAGTTCTTGAATTTTCTCAGTAGAAAGTTTTATCCGGTATTCTCCCCAAACAATGTATGATGCAAGACCAATGAAAAGAAGAATTATAGTAATGCGTAGAAATAAAGATTTTTGAGGAGGTTGAATTGAATCCATATTCAATAGTATATCATAGAAACCCTTAGTGAAAATAACTTATACGAAAAAGTATAAGTTATTTTCATTACGGGTTTAGAAGGCATGGATTTAATTCTATTCTTAGAAATCCAAATCTTCAATCTTCTTTAAATCCTCATTCATCACAATGGCAAATTTTTGATCTGCAAATTCTTCTTCTTCGAGTGTATCTTGTAGTAAATCAACTGCACCATCAAGTCCGAGATTGTCAGCTTCATCAATTGCAGTCATATAGTTGACCATTTCAAAATGTTCTAATGATCGAGCCGCTCCAGCAAGCAAGACATCTTTGATCGGTCCTGCTGGTTCGTTTATGATAATATCACTAGTATCTTCAATAATACCTCTGATACCTGCACTGATATGTTTTGATGGTGTCATATCAATCATCTCAAATATTTGCTCCAACCGATTACTATGCATTCTCGTCTCATCTAAGATAGACAGAAAACTATTCTTTAAATCTTCGTCTGTTGCAGCATCAACCATATACGGTAATGCGCGTTCTAACTGCTTTTCAATATCATACAGTGTTTTCATGTTTAACTGAAAAGCAGTCATTGAGTTTACTATTCTTGTCATATATTTTTTATTATTTATTTTAATTAAATTAATAATGGTTTAATACTGAATTGATAATACCAATGTATGCTTTTTTCGCACAGTTACATGTTACCTTTGCACATATGAAATTGTTTAGAGGGTAACATAGTAAGTATGTTCCTATTTTTTAGAGTTTGCAATATTGACAAAATATTGACAAATACTTGACTTTATTAATTATCTTTACTATAAAACTTGACAATCAAGCAAACTCCTCTTTTATACAGCGTCAGGCAGTCTGTCATTTTTCTTTTTATACCAAATCAAAAGTGGAATCAAACATACAACAGTTGCTACGATTATAAATGGTGCATTTAAAATTACACTTCCGAAGTAATAAATCATAAAACCCATCGGTGCCGTTACAATCAGTGTGGCCCAAAAATAATGCGAGGCTTTGATCTTGGTTAAGCCTGCAATATAATTTACAATATCAAAAAATGGGCTTGAAATAAATCGAATACTGATAAGTGCCCAGAATTTTTCTTTTTCTGAAAGTTTCTCTTCCCATTCGTGAATTTTTTGAATGGAAATAAATTTTCCCAGAAATGGTTCTCGAAACTTTCGACCAATATAGAATGATGTCATTGAAGCAATCAAAACTGCAATTTCTGCATAGATAAATCCGTACAACCAACCGAACACAATCACCCCCACAGCGTCGAGCAAAAGGCCTGGTATCGGTGGAATGATTATAGGAAGGGTTCGGAGAATGATAAAAACTATCGGCGCAATGATAGGGTAATTTTCTAGAAATGTTTGAATGGTTGCGAGCATGGGGTTATTATACTATAAAAATTTAAAATTAATTTATGTTTTCTTTATATTTTCTTCATGATTACTTTACGTACATATTGGTATTATTTGATGATGAATAAAAAATCACTATTTCAAAATAAGTCTATCAGAATATTAACAAGAAATGAATCAATCTACTTAAAAGGTACTGAGAATATATTGAATTTAAAAATCGACCAAGTCACTATTTCATATCTACCTGGACATTTTTCTGATGATAATATTTCGAGACCTTTGATGTTAAATAAAGAAACTGTGCTGAAAATAAAAGATAAGCACGGAG
>JAYTDF010000023.1:0-5849 GCA_043736035.1 Candidatus Parcubacteria bacterium | reverse complement strand
CTGCAGCTCCGAGAGCTACCACCTCGTCTGGGTTGATTGATTGGTTTGGCTCACGACCGAACAATTCTTTCACCGCCTCCTTTATCTTAGGCATACGAGTTTGTCCTCCAACCATAATCACTTCTTGTATATCAGCGATCTTATATGGAGATGCCTCTATTGCTCTCTTGGTGATCTGTATGGCACGAGTGATAAATTCATCGGCAATCTCTTCTAGTTTTGCACGACTCATTTTAAGCACCAAGTGTTTTGGTCCAGATGCGTCAGACGTAATAAATGGAATGTTAATCTCAGTATCTACTGCTGATGATAATTCAATCTTTGCTTTCTCAGCTGCTTCATCAAGTCTTTGCAATGCGAGTGCATCACTTCGAACATCAATACCTGATTCTTTTTTAAACTCGTCAGCAATCCAGTGAATGATTTTTTGATCTATGTCTTTACCACCCAAGTGAGCATCTCCATCTGTTGATTTTACTTCAACGATATCAGCCCCAACTTCTAGGATAGAAATATCAAATGTTCCACCTCCAAAGTCAAATACAGCGATCTTCTCATCTGCTTTTTTATTAAATCCATACGCCAAAGCTGCTGCAGTCGGCTCATTGATGATTCTTTTTACATCGAGTCCAGCAATACGACCTGCATCTTTTGTTGCCTGTCTTTGTGCATCGTTAAAGTACGCGGGTACAGTGATAACTGCTTCTGTGATCTTCTCACCAATTCTTGCTTCTGCATCATTTTTAAGTTTTGTTAAAATCATCGCAGAAACCTCTTCTGGCGTATATGTCTTTTCAGCCATCATAATACCTACTCCATTTGTATCAGTTTTTACGATTTCAAAAGGAACTGTTCCTTTATCTTTTTGCACATTGTTTTCATCAAATGAATGACCTATAAATCTTTTAATACCGAACACTGTATTTTTTGGATTTGTTACACCTTGTCTTTTTGCTAATAGTCCAACAAGCCTTTCACTTGTTTTAGATATTGCAACAATAGACGGTGTTGTACGTGCACCCTCTGCATTTTCTAATATTTTTGGCTCACCTACCTCCATGATGGCGACAGCTGAGTTTGTTGTTCCTAAATCGATTCCTAGTATTTTTGCCATAATTTATATATTTTTTGTGTTATTTATTAATAATTGATAATGATTAATAATTGTTTGTACTCTCTATTATACACTAGCTGTCAAGTGCTATTCTACCTGGTAAACTTTAACCAAAGCCACACGTATAACCTTATCATGAAGCTTATATCCTTTTTGCATTACCATTGAGACGGTGTGGTCTTTTTCTTTTTCGGTTGTAATGTCTTGTCCCAAGGCCTCGTAAACATTTGGATCAAATTGATCGCCAACTGTTCCATATGATTCAACTCCGACTTTTTTTAATGCTCCGTATACCTTTTCGATGATGGCTTCAATACCCTTACGCCAAGCTTCGTCCACAGTAGTCCAGGTTGGTTGAGCTTTGGCTTGTTCGTAACCGTCGATGATTGGGAGGAGGTCATTTATTAGCATCTGGTTGGAGTACTTGACAATCTCTTGCTTGGCCTCTTCATCTCGCTTTCTGGCATTGATAAATTCTGCTTTATCCTTTTGCCAGTTTGTAAGCATGTCCATCTTGTCTTGTTTGGCAAGTTTCAACTCATCCTTAAGCTTTTTAAGGGCTGCTTTCGGGTTTTCGGACTCATCTTCGGATATGATGTCGTCTTCATCGTGGTGCTCGATTTCAGGCTCTATATCATGTATTATAGGCTCTAGTTTGATATCTAGATCAGTGTCAAGTTCGGTGTCAAGATCTATTTTGATTTCGTCATTTGCATCGTTATTCATGGGTCTATTATATACTAAAAATATGAGAACTCCATTGTCGGATTTCGCTTTTTATGGGGTAAATTAGGTTGCGAGTTTGACAAGGTCTTGTAATTTGATATTATGTATTCATAGATGAAAAAGGTCCTGTGCCCGTAGCGGTGTCAGGCCCTTTTCGCTTTTTTTTATAGGGAGCTATTTTTGATAATTTAAATATTTCCACAAAACTTGCATTTACTATTTCACTTATGATATTATCTATTTATAGAAGGAAAAGGTTCTGTGCCCGTAGCGGTGTCAGGCCCTTTTTCGTTTTTATGGATTAGTTGATTTGGGTTATTCATTTGAAATATCTTAATGTGTCGTAAACTATTTTCATCAATACTATTTATTGCTGACAGGAGCATAGTCCCAATAATGTCTACAATTTGCAAGCCTGGACAATATAGAGAATCCACATGATTAATGAACTGTATTTCTGGCAATTTATAGTTTTGCTTAAAATATTGATTCAGACTTTCTTGATTTGTTTTATTTTCTACATATCTGTCTATTACCAATTCTATGGACCTGAAAGTATGATCTACACCTTTAATTACTGGTATATATTGAAATATCTTTTCTAAGGCAGTTTTAGCTAAAAAATTCCTAAACTTGGTAGCGTCATAATCTTCCAATGTCTTTGATATCGAGTTCAGATATGGTCCCACGTATTTTTCCTTCTCTATATAAAATGAAAATATAAATACCCCTTCAAGTGAGGCTATATGTGAACATAACTCGTTTAGTATCCTTTGTGAGTCCGCATTGCTCCTGTATCTTTTGAACTCCTTATCCGCATTTCTAAAATACCTATATCGACTAAAGTGCTTTTCAATCTTATTGATGCTGTCGGTACCGCAGGCCAGTATGTTTATCATAAAATGAGTACTTGAGCTTGCTGAAGGTAAACCTGTGTCTCCTGACTCATCTAAAAATACAAACAACCTATCATTTCTATTTGATTTTAACCAATTTGTTTTGTGAAGTCTACTTATTTTCTTTGTCATCCTATGATTTTATCAAAGATGACATAAAGTTCTCATAAAGAAATGATAAAAATCTAATCCTTGAATTATCCTTATCCAGTATTTTACTTTAGAGTTTCTAAATTTTCCAAACAAAAAACTCCGCCATATGACGAAGTTCTTGTGTCTTATCTTTTACTCCACTGCTTACTCTTTCTCGCTTTCTTCAATCCGAATTTTCTTCTTTCTTTAGCTCTACCATCTCTCGTTAGAAATCCTTCTTTCTTTAGAGGAGCTCTTAGCTCTGCATCAAACACTTCAAGTGCTCGTGCAATACCAAGTCTCACTGACTCTGCTTGACCGTTAATACCACCACCTGAAACTTTAACTGTAATCTCGAAAGATTTATCAGGTAGAGTTTTTACAAGAGATTCTATTGAAAGATTTTGTAATTCTTTCGTCATAAAGTAATCTGTATGTTCTTTATCATTAATAACTACAGTTGTTTTGCTAGCGGGTGTAATACGAACTCTTGCAGAAGATGTTTTTCTTCTTCCTACCGCCTCATAATATTTTGATGTTGATTTTATTGCCATATGTATTATTTAGTTATTTCTATATTTAAAAGCATTCTGTCTCGCAGCTTATTTTTTGGAAGCATTCTTGAAACGGCACGAACAATAACTTCCTCAACTCCTTTTCTTTCAAGTAGATGACCTAGAAACTCTTTCTTTTGTCCACCTGGATATCCTGAATACGTTAGATAATATTTCTCATCTTTTTTCTTATCTGTAATATCAAGCTTTGAAGCATTGATAACTAAGACATCAACGTCTGCTACTACGTTTTTAGCAAAGTCTACAGAGTTTTTACCCATAAGAGCTTTAGCAACTTCTTGTGCTAGGTTTCCTAATCTTTTATTTGATGCGTCGATTGTGTATTTCATATTATTAAATTTATTATACTAGTTCTATAATAGCCATAAGAGCACCATCAGCTTGCCTTGGTCCTTTCTTGATAATTCTTGTGTACCCACCATTTCTTCCAATATATTTTGGAGCAATCTCTGAGAACAACTTTCCAACGATATCGTTGTTGGCCATACGCTTTGCAACATCTCGTCTTGAAGCCACAGTGTCGATTCTTGCCTTTGTAATAAAATCTTCAGCATACGGTGCAGACTCTTTTGCTTTAGCTAGAGTTGTCTCTATCTTTCCGTGAACAAAAAGCTCACGTACCAAAGATCTGATCAAAGCTTTTCTCTGATTTCTGCCTCTATTAAATTTTCTGTTTGCGTTGTGATGTCTCATAGTCTTGTAAATATATCTTAAATACTGTTAAAAATCAAGTATTATTCTTTAATTGTTAAATCAAATTTAGCTAATATCTCTTTCAATTCATCCAAACCTTTTTTGCCCATTCCATCTACATCGAGTAGATCTTTTTCTTTCTTTCGAATTAAACCTCCGATTGTTCTAATATTGGCCTCAATGAGTGCATTGATAGTTCTTTGACTAATTTCTAGTGACTCGATTCGAGTTTTTAATACATCATCAAGAACATCTTTATCTAGTTTGTTTTCATCATCATCTTTTGACTCTTCCGTTTTACTCTCAACTTCCTCTTTTACAATTTCAATATCTTGAAAATCAATAATAGCCTTCAATTGATAAATCATTATTTCAATTGATTTTTCAAGTGCCGCTTTTGGAGTAACAGATCCATCAGTCTCGATGTTTATGATAAGTCTATTGAAGTCAGTTCGATCACCTACACGCATTTGATCAACATCATATGATACATTTACTATAGGTGAAAATGCAGCATCGAGTGCAATTGATTCAACTTGCACTCTTTCTTTTTGCAGTACTTCACGAGATACATATCCTATACCACTTGATATAGTTATTTCCATTTGCAAAACAGCATCTGATTCTGTGATTGTTGCGATATGCTGATCTGGAGTTAAAACTTCAACTTGACCTGCAACATCAATATCACGAGCTGTAACTGCACCAACACCTTTTTTCTTAAGAGTAAGAACGATTTCTTCACCAGCTATGATGGAAAATTTGATTTTCTTCAAGTTTAAAATCATTGAAATAACATCTTCTTTTATACCTTTAATAGTAGAAAATTCATGAGGAATACCCGCAATCTTAATAGAAGTGATCGCAGCACCTGGAAGAGAAGACAATATAATACGTCTCAAGGAGTTTCCAAGAGTATGTCCATATCCTGGATATAATCCACCTATTTCGTAACTTCCTTTATTATCAATTTCTTTAATAATTTTTGGTTTTGATGGTGATACTATTGATGTGTTCATAATTTTTTTATTTTTAATTACTAATGATAATTATTTAGTTATCTTATCTCTTTGAGAACTCTATCACTTGACCTAAATCAAATAATACATCTTGGCCTGAAAGCGACGGTAATTTAACTACTTTTCCATTCATTTTATCTGACTCAAATGACAGCCAATCTTGTATTGTAAGACTTTTTGATCTCTCCGCGTAATCATGGAATGTTTTTGTTTTTTTACTTCCTTCCCGAACTGAAATAACATCGCCAGCACGAACAACAGTTGATGGAATGGTATTTTTAACACCATTTATTAAGATGTGACCATGAGATACAATCTGTCTTGCAAAACGTCTTGTATTTGAGAGTCCAAGTCTATATACAACATTGTCTAATCTTGTTTCTAGTTTCTTGTATAGCTCTTCAGGACCATGTACAGTTTTGGAATCAATAACCTCTTTAATATATCTGCCGAACTGCCCTGCAGTAATACCATATGTAAAACGAGCTTTTTGTTTTTCAATCAACTGAAGACCGTATGAAGATACATTCTTCTTACCTTTTTTCTTTGGAGCATTTTCCATTTTTACTCTAAATTTTTGAGTTTGAGTTTTCTTGGCGCGCGCCCGCAGGTTCGCATGGGCTGGCCGATGAAGGTGACCCAGCCTGAAGAGCAAAAGCGCGCTGCCGTGAAGCCGTTTGAAGGTTTTCACCGT
>JAYTDF010000022.1:0-8272 GCA_043736035.1 Candidatus Parcubacteria bacterium | reverse complement strand
CATCAAAGAAACCTTTATCCAATATATATGTCTGTAGTTTTTTATCAGCACCTGTAAGTATACCTATAGCAACGATAACAAAGAGTATTCCAAGAGTTTTCTTAAACCAACCGTCAGGATTTGCAGCAACACCTAACCTATCTACTATTCTTTGACCTATCAAAGCTACAGCAAACAATGCCAAACATAAACCAAGTGCATAAGCTAGTAGGTACACAAGACCGAGTAAAGGACTCACTGGTAGCACTGTAGCTAAGATAATAAAGTATGTTGGACTACATGTTGAGAATACAGGACCGAGAGAAGCACCAACTATCACATCTCCCCAAAAACTTTTCTTTTGATCACCCTTACCTAAGGCAATATTTGATTTACGACTTAACTTTGCGATAAATTTATTTTCCCAAAGTGAAGGAAAGATCGTGATCAAACCAAGTATAAGTATGATAACACCCGATACTATTTTCCAAGTATATTCTGGTATATCTATAAATAATGTACTAACTTTTAATAATAGGGTGAAAAGTATAACCGACAGACCTAAAGAGACTATTATTGTTAAGGTCTTTTTCTTATTGGCTTTTTTATCATTTACAGAACTACCTAAAATAACAGGAAGTACTGGTAGCACACAGGGAGCAAGGATGGTTAATATTCCAGCTATAAACGATACGATGAGTAACAACATATTATATTTGTATTTATTTTACTTGCGCTATTACTGAAGCAAGGGTTGATCCACCCATCCACTTTTTAATAAGGTTTCCATTTGCATCAACTTGTACAAAAGTATGCTGATATGTAACTCCATATTTTTTCTTAAGTTCAGAGGAATTGTCATAATCAACATCCAGTATGGTGAGATTTGCAGGAATATTTTTTAGATTTGCTTTTATGTCAGCATCTACTGTACGACATGTTGGGCACCATCCGGCTCTGAAAAATAAAACTACATTCCCTTTTTCAGCATATGCTATTTTTTCAGGTGAATATGCTTCGTAACTTGCACCTTTTACCATCATCGCTTCATCTTTTTTCATCATTTTGTCAGATGTTGTAGTTGACATCATTTTATCTTCTTTCATCATAGCCTCTTTCTTCATCATGCTTTCTTCACCTTTAATCATCGAATCTCGTCCTATAGTAGATGATTCATCTCTTATATTATTTAACAGATACACCCCACCCCCTATCAAAACTAAAACTACTATTGCGATTATTATATTTGTTGATTTCATATTTTTGTTTATTTATATTTGTATTTATTTTTTATATACTTCTATTATAGAAAATATAAAAACAAATGTAAAGCTTACTTTACATTTCAGATATCAAACCTTGCTAAACTATAAATTCTTATCAGTCCAGATTCTGGTTATAACCTTTGTAATAATCATAGCTATCAAGGCTAAAACAAGCCATGTATCTATAGTGTGAGATATACCTTGAACAAATAAGCCAACTATCAAAACAACTGAACCAGCAAGAAAAGCATTTCTACCGGCCAATGCTTTGTGAACATCATCTCTTTCGTCTTCTGATTTTTCACGTAGTATCAATCCTACAAACAATCCAAACAAAGCAAGTATAGACGCAAGCATGACCATAACCATCATGTTTGGCATCCAAAAATTAAATGGATTAAGCAGTAAAATTGCTATCAATATTATACAAATTGTTAAAATTATTTCTTTGATATTATTTTTCATAATTTATTTTGAATATTTTTTCTACAGGTACTTTAAAAAAGGACCCTATTTTCAATGCTAGTAATATAGATGGTGTGTAGTTACCTTTTTCTAGTGCAATAATAGTCTGACGACTTACATTCACCTCTAATGCAAGATCTTCTTGAGTTATGTTATTGTCGATACGAAGCTTATACACATGATTTTTGATAATTGCTTTTTCTTTCATATCTTTAGAGGTAGTATACTGATACGTGTGCCTGTTGTAAAGCAAACTTTACATTTTTACATATTATAGAAACTTTTCTCCATATTCAGACAATGCACTTACTACTTTTTTAAGACCTTTACCTTTTGCTGTTAGCAAATACTCTACATGCGGAGGTTTTTCTTTAAATTCGAGTCGTATGACTATTTTTTGTACTTCTAATCTTTTTAATTTTTCCGTTAATGTCCGTGTACTTACCCCACCTAATCTTTCATGGATTTCACCAAATCTTTTAGAACCACTCAATAACTCTCTTATAATAATAAGCACCACGGAATCCCCTACCAAGTCAGATGCTTTAGCTATGGGGCAATTTGTGCAGATTTTCTTTTGTTGGGCTTTAGTCCTAAACATGTATATAAATTAACATGTTTTTAATTACTTTACAAATGAAAGTAAAGGAACTATACTTATATCATTACAAAATAATTACAATAAAAAATATATGGCAAATATAATAGATGCATTGCATTGGAGATATGCCACAAAGGCATATGATACAACAAAAAAATTAGACGCGGCGCAGATTGATATGCTAATCGAATCTGTACGATTAACCCCCTCATCATTTGGATTACCTACATATAAATTAATACACGTTACAGATACAGAAACTCGTGAAAAATTAAAAGCTGCTGCCTGGGGTCAAACTCAAATCACAGATGCATCTGATTTTTTTGTATTTGCAGCAAAAACAAATGTAGGTGATGCAGATATACACGAATTTATCAGTGAAGTTTCTAAAGTTAGAAATATCCCTCTTGAATCATTGGCTGGCTATGCTGACATGATAAAAGGAAGTGTTGGATCTCGTACACCTGAAGAAAACACAATATAGGCAACAAAACAAGCATACATTGGTCTTGGTGTACTTTTAACAACAGCAGCAGTCGAGAGAATAGATGCCTCACCGATGGAAGGTTTTGATTCAGCACAATTTGATGAGATCTTAGGATTGTCTGCACTAAATTTGAAATCAGTAGTTGTAGTAGCTGTTGGATATCGATCAGAAAATGACACATATTCTTCTCTGGCAAAAGTGAGACAGAGTAAGGAGAGTTTAGTGATTGAAAAATAGTTTAAAATCTAAAAATTGGTTTGCTAAACTCGGAAACAAAATAGTCTATACTTTTTCGTATAGACTATTTTGTTTGTCACTTGTTTTGATTTATCAAAACAGAAATACCCTTGTAGTGAGAGTTTTATTAACGACGTAGAGTGAGTGAAATACATGTGATGACATATGTATTTCCGAACCGAGGAGTTAACGGTAAATACCCCGGAGTTTACTCCGGCACATGGACAAGCAAAGCTTGTCCCATGTGACACCTCGATGCGTAGCACTCGGGGTATATTCATTTTTTTAAGATTCTTTTTACAATCGGACTGTAATTTTCTATCTTCATATCTTCCTTTTTCTCAGGAGGGAGATCTGTCTTAATAGTTTTTTGTAATTCAGTAGTCTCATTTCTATTTTGAGTTATGGGCCTACTTAATGTTTTAAATGATGCAATAACCACGAGTGCATCATCTGGCTGTATTGCCTTCGGTTCTGTTATCACACCAGGTGTAGATGATAGATGAGTTAATACTTCGATTTTTTCAGGTTTTTTAAATATTGAGTTTATTTTAGTGGTTTTTTCAGATAATTTGGATTCTGATGCATCAAAAGTTTTCTTTATCGGGAGTTCTGTAGAAACTTTCAAGTTATTTGAATCATGTTCAATTTTAATTCCAGTTGTAGTTTCTTCATTTAGAATTAAATTTATTTTTTGTTCATCTTTTCGTAATCGCTTTAAAAAATATCTATTACAAAATAAAAAGATTATAAATAATAATAGTGCTGTTATCCATAAATATATACTCGAGGCATTAGTCTTAAGCATAAAAACAACTTCATCCCAAAGGGTGTCTCTAGATTGATCTGAATTTATTATTGAATTACATATATCTATTTTTGGTTTTGTGTATTCTTGAACTGGAAAATCTAGGTTTACATCTTGAGCCTTAATAAACTCCTCTATTGCTAATCGACAATGATTATCAATCATATACACCAATCCAGCTAAAAAATGAGTATTGTATTGACCAGGTTTTATTTTCAAACCTAAGGCTGTAAGAGCATTTGTGATTGAAATAGTTGGAATGATAACACCTGCTAAACCTAATACACCAAGCACTTTTCCATTTTGATCAACAACGGGACTACCTTTTGATTCTACTGATAGAGATATATCTGATCGATAAATCGTGCCTTGAATAGTATTTATAATTCCTTCACTAAAAATAGGTTCTGAGATTAAGCTTGTAACTAATGGATAGCTCATCAAATAAACTTTTTCGCCCAATGAAGCTTGTTGATCGGACAAAAAAATTGTAGGTAATTTTGTGGCTTCAATCTTAATCAATGCAATAGCATTATCATTTTCATAAGATGTACCTGTATATAAAACTTTTGCATCATAGCCTGTTGTCTGTGGTCTTACAATTTTAATCTGTTCTGTTACATTCTCTATAGAATTTTCCTTTAAATAATTAAAAATTATTTTGTATGCATTTTTATAACCAACATCCCCACTATTTTTATTTATAGAATTTAAATATTTCTCCGCTGTCTTCCCATATAGTGTATTTTTTGTACCAACAAGTATTTCGGAATGAGTAACGATAATACCATCTTCCGAAAGAATAAAACCTACACCTTCTCCACTACTACTTACAGTACTTGAACTGAAATCATTTATTTTTGTAGTACTCGAAATAGTGTTTTTATCATAATCAAAAATAAAATTTGGAATACCAATCGAACCTTTTACTGAAGTAATGATCTGTACTGTTGATGGTTTAACCAAACTAACTAAATCAATATTATTTTCAATTGCAAAGGTTTGTATCGAAAATAAAATCGAACATATGATTACTAAAAATTTTGCGAAAAATTTCATAATATAGGTATATGATAGCACGATTACCAATTGCTACAATTTTGATATCATAATAGTTACCTTATAATCTCTTTGAGTAATAATTTGACTCTCAACACCCCTCTCAGGAAGAACATTCATTATTTTGATTTTATAATCACCATAATTAAATTGAGAATTTTCAGCACCAGCTCCAAATTTTAATTCGAAACTTTCAGTCATATTTCCTTTTTTAAGATTAAATATTGCAATTACATTTCCTGCCCAAATACAGTTAACATTTGCAGCACAACGAGAATCATTTATTTGTTTAAGTGACACCGTTCCCCCGTCTGGAAATTCATAATAATTTACACTTGACAGTGTAATTTGTTTTGGGAGTGTTTCGGATGATTTTGTGGGTGCTGTAGGTGTTGTGGTTGCAAGCGGAGTCGTACTAGTTGATATCGTTGTAGTCGCGGTAACTTCTGCCTTATTTGTTGGAACTACTAATGTTCCTTGTTTATTTTGCTTATAGACACTAATACCTAAAAAGATGGCCAAAATGATTAATATGATTGTTATGATCTTGTGTGTAGACATGTATATAGTATATCACTTTTATAATCGCTGATTCGGACACGTGGAGAGGTGTTTTCAAAAACGTGCTCCGAGGTTTTATACTATACTTATATAAATCAATGACTCCTGCCAAATTTCAAAAAGAAATACTTTCCTATTATAAGGAACATAAACGTGCTATGCCGTGGCGTGATATTGAGAGTCCTTATAAAATTTTCATCTCTGAAATGATGCTACAGCAAACTCAGGTTGAGCGAGTAAAAATAAAATATGCAGAATTTATTAAAAGATTTCCAAATATAAAAGCTGTGGCCGATGCCAGTACAAATGAAGTATTAAAAATCTGGCAAGGACTAGGATATAATCGTCGAGCCATTTTTATAAAGCGAGCATGTGAAGAAATCGCTGAGAATTATAAAGGAGTATTTCCTAAAGATTGTATTACACTTCAAACATTACCCGGTATCGGTCCTTCTACTGCGGGTGCAATTTGTGCTTTTGCATACAACTTGCCTGTGAATTTTATCGAAACAAATATTCGTGCAGTGTTGTTGTATTTCTTTTTTAAAAATGAAGAGAAAGTAAGTGATACAGTTTTATTAGAGAAACTTAAGAAAGTCACACCGTCAGACATTGATCCAAGAGATTGGTATTATGCACTGTATGATTATGGTACATATTTGAAAAAGAAATTAGGAAAAAAGAAAACTGAGTTACATAAACAAAGTAAACATTATAGCAAGCAATCAAAGTTTGAAGGATCGTTTCGGCAAAAACGAGCGAATGTGCTGAGAATGATTTTGAACGATGAGGAGGTTGTCGGGATGGAGGATGTGGTGGAGTCGTTGAGGAAAGATGGGTTGGTTTAATTTCAATTTTACCTACCCTCCATCAACAAAATCTCGTAATGCTTCCAATCATTTTTCCCAACAAAGTTCTATCTTTGCAATAAATTTTTTAACTTTCTCAAAAGAACGTCGATCAAGAATTACATTCGTCTCTCTTCCATCTGGTGTCAGTCTAACTATTTTTGCATCTACTAACGCTTGGAGATGTTTTCGTGCTCCCTGTCGAGTGATGTGCAATCCTTTAGAAAGTGATGAGATTGTATGTTGTCCATTTGAAAGTCGCTCAACCATTGACAGTCTTGTAGGTTCACCTAGTGCGCGAAATAATTCTACAGTCGACATACTTATTATTGATTCATTACGTTCTCAAGTCTACCAATCATATATACCCAACCACCTGAGTTTTGATTAAAGCTTTGTTCCACAACCTCCGGCGGTAGTGAAGTGAAACCTGATTCTTTTACGGTAACTTTTGTACCGCCTTCCTGCTCCTCGATAAAAAATTCAACAAGGGTATTTGGTACCGTTAAGACATCGACACCTTCATTGCCTTTGCCACCAGGAACCCAGCGATATGAAAAATATGTATATAGAGTTGCTGCCTCTACGTAGATCTCAGATCGGTGATTTTCTTCGCTAAAAATAAGAGTTGTTCTCTGTCCTACTTCAAGTGTTCCTTCTACTTTATCTGGAAACCAAGAAATGATTTGGGTAGGGTCGGTGATGACAGCATACACCCGCTCTTTATTTGCTTTAACTATTATTTCTTTTGTGATTATATCTTGCATAGTTGTATGTATGTGTTTTTGTGATAATTGTTAATATAGAACAGATTTAGTATAGTATAGCTAGAATAAATATGCAACTTTTTTGTTGCCTATTCTTTGTTACAGATACAGACCTATATCTCTCTCAACACATCAAATCCATTGAGGCTTCCTGTCAATGTCAGGCCTATCACCTTTTGGGCAAGCCCTTGTTCTTTGCATTTCTTTGCCATCTCATTCAAAGTCGATCCTGATCCTGTAAAGTCATCTATGATTAAAAGTTTTTTATATGGCTTATTTATTTTTGTGGTTACAATCATCGTATGCTCTGCATTGTATATACGATCATTCAAATCTTTCAAAGACTTCTGTTGAACCATGATACCTGTCTTTATTTTCTCTATATGTATTTCTGGCAAAGTAAGACTCAAAAACTTTTTTAACTCAGTCATGATTTGTTTTTTTCGAGGAACAGTTGGTGGTATAAAAGCAACAGCATCTGGTTTTACATAATCAATGTAAGCATGTATATGAGTATCTATCATGAAAAATACTCTTTTCATCAAGATGATATCCTGAGTTTGCTTTGCATGAAAAATAAGTTGTGATATTTTAGTTTTTCCAAACACAGCAATACTGTACGGATACAAGTACCAGAGCTCATCGAGATATGAATCACCTTTAAATGTGTCTGTTATTTTTGAAGTCACGTTGATTGCATATTTTTCCTTTTCACTTTTTTCGAAAGGAAGGATCGAATCGTAATATTCTTTTGCTTTTTGCTCGACATCGTATTTTCTTTTATGACACCAGTTTATGAAAGCTTTCATACCATACTCTTCTGTTCCGTCTGGGAGTAGGTTGTAAAAGTTTTTCTCTATGACGTCATATTGGTTTTGTGGAAGTTTTGTTTTGTAAGCTCCGATTGCAAATGACGATTCTGTATCTAGGTTTTTATTCAACATATAAAAAACTCGAGGTGCAGAACCTGATTTTTTTATAAGGTTTTTTTCTAATAGGATTTTAAGAGACCTATGAATCATTTGCAAGCTGACACCAATGGATTCAGCAAGATCTGTAGGACGAGCTTGTTTATACTGTTGTATATACGCAATAATATTATCTTGAGTATTTGTGTTTTTTATCATAGTTTATAGTTTATAGTAAACCATAAACTATGTCAAGTAACCTGTCCAACTTCATCTTTTAAATATAC
>JAYTDF010000021.1:0-14745 GCA_043736035.1 Candidatus Parcubacteria bacterium | reverse complement strand
TTTCTTTGAACAAGTGATGAAGCGTATTCCACTTGGACAAATTGACGAACTTTGGTTTCTAACCTATATCCAAAAATCATCAAAACCAGGATATATATTTTTCAAAAAAACTTTTGACTTATTATTTTGTGTAATTCTTTTACCGACATTTATTATTTTTCCTTTTGTTAAACTCTTCATGCGGCTTGAGGGTCCTGGAAAATTCTTTATTCATAATCCTCGACTTGGAATGTTGGGTAAAATAATTAAAATTCCAAAAATTAGAAACAGAATCCACGATGATATTGGTGTAAAATTCGGTGCAAAGGCTGAGAATAATCCAGTGTCCAAAGTAGGATCAGTAATTAAACCTACTCGTATTGATGAGTTACCACAAATACTTTCTGTGCTTAAGGGAGATCTATCACTTATCGGTCCTCGTCCTGAGTTTAAGCATATTGCTGATGATTTATGTCGTGATTTGCCTTATTTTATGATGAGGACTTTGGTTAAGCCAGGACTTTCTGGTTGGGCTCAGATCAACCAAGACTATGTACCATCTAACCTGAAAGAGACGAAGCTTAAGCTCTCATATGACTTTTACTATATAAAAAATAGATCTATAGCGCTTGAAATACAGATATTCTTGAAGACAATACGGACCGTGTTGAGTAGGTTTGGGAGTTAAAAATAATATTATAAAATCATGTCAACACTAAGAACTAAACAATCTGAAGAGGAGTATCAAAAAAATAAAGATATCACCTGTCCCCTTTGCGAACGTGAATCAATACATGAATTTAAATACTGGAAAATAATACAAAATAATTTTCCTTATGACAAAATCGCAAAGATACATCATATGATAGTTCCCTTTCGTCATGTAACAGAAAATGAATTAACAGGTGACGAGTTAGTTGAGTTTAATGAAATAAAACAAAAATATTTATATCCTGAATATGAATACCTGATCGAATCTTCTATGAAAAAAAAGTCGATTCCAGAACATTTTCATCTGCATTTGATAGTGAGTAAGGATTAGCGCTCAAGTATGTTTTTACCTCATCACACCCCACCCTACCCCCCGATCAACATAACAACCAACCCTACAATCTGCTCCTTATCCTTCGGATCACTCTCCGCCACAAGCAATGTCAAAGCTGTCAAAGCTTCAGGTGTTATTCGTCCAGTATTCAAAATCTTAGCTTTCTTCAAAAACCACACGAATGAAAAGGCCCCACTTCTTTTATTTCCATCAGAGAAAGGATGATTTTTAACAATAAAATATAAAAGATGTGCTGCTTTCTCTTCTACACTTTCGTACACCGATTTACCTCCAAAAGATTGTAATACATTTCCCACTATTCCCTCTATTGCTTTAGATTGTCTTTCATTAGCAAATAGATCAGTTGCCTCACCTTTTTTAAACAACTCTTCTTTCAATTCCAATATAGCAATGTACAATTCTTCACCACTCATTTTGACCTGCTTTTTAGTTAGACTTTTTTTAGTAAACTCAGACTTATCATAAGCATCAAGTGAAAACCAAGTATTGGCAAAAAGCTTCACAAGCTCTAACGTATCTTGGTTTGAGATAGTATTGTCCGCAGGTAATAATTTCTTAACATTTTCAACCGCAGTCAAAAAAGCATCGTAATTTTTACTAATACGATTTGGATTTATAGTATAACCATCTACAACGTGAGACTTTAGGGTTTTTGTGGCCCATTGACGGAATTGTATAGCCCTAGCAGAGTTTGTTCTATACCCAACAGCCAATATAATATCCAAAGAGTATACATTTAAAGGCTTATCTGAAATTGCATTATGCATTTTTTGCATATTCCTTTTTTCATCAACCTCCTTATCTTTGAATATATTGGAAATATGTTTAGATATAACAGATTGATCAATGTCAAAAAGATCAACAATCTGAGCCTGTGTAGCCCACAAAGTCTCCTTATCACTATCAATACGAAAATCAATATTACCTTTTGAGTCTTTGTAGATTGCGATTTCTTTATTCTTTTTTATAGATTTATTTTTAATCATCTTTTAATTATATCATCGGTGTCAAATTTGATATTACAGGTTAAATAACTGTGTTCAGATCCTACTATCACAACAAATACCAAACCAACATACCCAAACCTCCCCACCATCCTATATCAGAAATCAACAAGCTAACAATGATTTTATTCTGAATTGAAGTAGGTAAAATCTCAGCCTGCCTGCCTTCATTTTCTCTTTTTAATAAAAATGGACTAACATAAAATGAAAGAAAAAGTCCGTTTAGTATAAGTATAAAAGCTATCAAACCGTGATAGTAAGGCACACCTGAAAATGTTTGGTTTCTGTAAAATATAAAACAACCAATAATAGCTAAAAATATTCCAAACCAAATGAGAGGTTTAGTTACTTTATGAGTTCTTATGGTTGCTTCGGTCCAATATGGTGATTTTCTACCTAAAAAACCATGTATATCTATAACAGTTACAGCACCAAGCCCTATAACAAACCCAGAAAGTAATATAAATAAACCAATAAAGTCTAAGTTGATCATGGATTTATTGTAGCATTATTGAAAAATATTAATAACTTAATCTCCAAGTCTTAAAAATTAAAATAACCGCACACCACGAAGGCATACGGTCAAGTGAGATTAAGAAGAAGTTGGCTTTTGACACAATCTGTTTTTGAATACACAATATGCAACGAAGGAGTTTTTTCATTATGGAAAAGACATTTCATGATAATCACACGACTTGAACCAGTACTGATACGAAATGTACACTCTTTATTTGCCCATCTATGAATAGCTTGAACAAGGTGCACTCTGTGAATTTTCCATCCTTGATATGCATCCAAAAAATCAGAAACTTTTTGATATTCTTTCATTGTATTTAAAGGTTCGAAATTAGTAGGCCCTACCCACTTCATTTGTAGCTTTGTAGGGCACAAAGAAGTCTCTTTTCAGAGTTGGTTCTGGGAACTCCGGTAGGTAGCCTGTTTTGAGCATATCACAAAAAAGAGCTATAATGTACATATGAAAGTAATCCTTACGTTACTCCTATTACTAATAGCATTAGTCTCCTACGATATCATTAGGATGTATAAGTTATACCAAAAGACTTTACAACTTGAAAATGGATTTACAGCTTTTCAAAAAATAGACCCGAAAGCAAAACAAAGAATACTGGTTCTTGGCGACAGTACAGCTGTGGGAACAGGAGCATCAAATAATATCTACTCTACAACTGGTCGACTTTCATCAAAATATCCTGAAGCAGAAGTTATAAATATTTCTGAGAATGGTTTAAAACTCGCTGGACTTAACGAAAAAATAAAAAATCTAACCGAGCATTACGACATTATTGTTATTCAGATTGGAGCAAATGACATCATCAGATTAACAGATTTAGAAACTATTGACATTGAACTTGACAAATTATTAACAAAAACCAAAACCTTAAGTGACAAAGTTGTTATTTTACATTCTGGGAATATTGGTGAGTCAAAGTTCTTTCCTTGGTATGTTGCACCAATCCTTTCATATCGAAGTAAAGAAGTGAGAGAAATATATATTAGAAGAACAAGTATGCATGACGCTACGTACGTCAACTTAATCGACCTTCATATTGATGGTAAATACTATGCAAGCGATAAGCTACATTTAAACGATGAAGGGTACGGAGTCTGGTTTGATGAGATTGTAAAAAAGATTAACTAACTTTTATTTTAAATAATCGTTTAGTTGATTACGTTTGTTTGTCATATATCGTATAAGTAAAATAAGGATAACAACTATAAATGAGATAAGAGAAATTTTTTGAAATGTACCATTTAATGTTCCATACCAATGACTGAAGAAAAATCCTGTTGATAAAAGAACAGAGGACCAAATCAACTGCCCTATCACATTTGTTAAAAAATAATTTTTAAATGGGACTTTAGACAATCCTGCTAAAAATAATATCGTGGGAGCAAAACCAAGTCCTGAAGTTAACTTTGACCCAAGAAGAATTTTATATTTATGGACATTAAAAATTTTTGAAACTTTTATGATATGATCCTCATGTAAGTTAAAAAATTTTCCATACTTGTGAACAAACGAAATACCAAAATGATATCCAAGCATGTACCAGACTATATCTCCGACTAAATCCCCTAGTATTACGGTCACAACAATTGGTATAAGTTTTATAAATCCTAGTTTTAAAATAATGCCTGAAAAAACTGAAATAATAGGTCCTTCAAAAATTGTTGTTATAAAAATAGCAAAATAAACCAGGATTGTGTGATTGATTGCAAGGTTTGTAAGCCAGGTGATCATATTGGTTAATGATAACATGGATGTAAAAAACTAACCCCTGCGGTTAAGCGAGGGGTTGTTGTAGGGTGAGGTGTTGGAGTTTTAACTTATTTTTTTGGTAGCCAAACAGTCATATTTGAGTATCTTTTCGACTCAAACTTTGTTTGGAAATCAGACATGATTTCGAGAAGGTCTTCCATATGAGTCACCTCAAGAACTTGCACGGTGTCGCAGAGATAGTAATCATTTACTGTCACCTTACCATCTGCGGAGCACTCAATATCTATTACATCTCCGATATATACAAGAACTTTTTTCTGATCATCATTGACCTTTTTCCCATTAAGGCGATCGGGAACAGCAACGAAGACTTTAGGACCCATTTGTTGAAGAACAACAGGTACAGCAGCTAGATTAAGGAAACATCCAACAAAGGATTTAGGTAGTAGAGTAATTTGCATGACGTATCTAAAATACCACAGGAAAACTAAACTGTCTACCCCAACATCATCTCCTCAAACGCCTCAATACTTTCAAACTCTCCCAACCCAACCAGCTCCTGAGGTACACTGAACTCATGCGCCATGATCCTCCTATGCACTCCGATAATAATTTTCTCTAACCTTTCAATATCTTCATCAGTTATATCTAAGTGCAGATTTATCAAACTCTCACTTCCTTCTATAAACTCAAGAATACCACCCATTACTTTCAAATGATTTAAATTCTTAGAATTCTTTATCAAAATTTTATAAAAAATTAATTGATTTTTATAAAAATGTAATTTAATTTTATCCTGTTCACTATTTCCTTTATCCCAATCTTTTAGTGCTTTACCTGTTTTATAATCAGCAACATAGACATCAGATGTATCGACATAATGCAATATATCGATCTTACCTGTTAAACAAATCACTTCATCTTTATTTCTTAAAAACACCCCTTCATTTTTAAAATCTATTTCGGAAACATCACTTTCCTTCATAGCCAAAATCTTTTCTTTGTAAATAAAATCCAGTGCTGACAAACCTTTAGCTAAAAAGTTTTTATAATCAGCACGAGACAATCGTTCAAATTGAAGATACTCAGTAAACCATTTTTTTACTTCATCCAAGATCGGATATTTTTTCTGAGTCTTTATGTACATCAAACTTTTATTTAAAATAGCATGCATCGCCGATCCATACCCTGCGTTTGGAGTTTTTGCTTGAGGAAACCTGAGCACATTATTTTCCAAGAAATACATCGGCCCACCTTTAGGAATATTTAGAAAATTATTGATATGAGTAATTGCTAAACAGAAATTTTCCAAAATAGAATCAAGCAAGGCTTTTTCACTATCGATAAAGTCAGTTCGTATATTTTGATTGGCAAGCAACACTGATGACTCTAATATATCTGTACTGTTGATATGCTCAACGGTACCTTCTTCCACTTCAACAGAGTTCATCATACCCAAAAATCTTAGTCTATCAGTTCCCTTACCATTGTCCGCCGCTCTGTGATTTGTGATATAAATATGGTCCTTGGCACGAGTTAAAGTCACAAAAAATAGTCGGAGCCAGTCATCCTCAGAGTCACCGGCTGGAGTTATTGGTAAGTTCTTTGGTAAATAGGTCGTATTGGCTCGTCTATTGGCCCAGGTAGATTCATTTCCTGACAAGATAAACACTATCTCGAACTCAAGACCTTTTGACTTGTGTGCAGTTAAAAGATTTACCGCATTACGAGCATTTACGAATGGACTTTTATCAGAAAGATTTAAGTTGTCATTATTTTCATAGACTTTCACGAAATCAATCACATGAGAAATGTTAATCTCCTTACCTTGTTTATAATCCCGTATGGCCTGAATAAAAGCTCTCAGATTGGATAAGAATACCAAATATTCTGACTTTTCATGAGTAAACTTTTCTGAATTAAAATAATAATCTCTAAAGCCAGTTTTATTTAAAATATAATCTATCACATGCTCAGCATTTTCAAAAGTTGCAAGATTTATTAATTCTAATAGTTTTTCTTTAGCAGAATTAATCTCAACAGAATCAGTCTCAGTACTCAACCAATCTGTTCTATCGTTATATGCCTTTCGAGATAAAGTCCATAGATCAATCTGTTTAATATTCCAAAATGGAAATGATAGAATCTTAGACAACAAAAAATCTTTATCCTCATGCAGTGTATTATTGGAAAAATGCAGAATATCAACAATCTGTTTAATATGAGTTTGTTTCAATACATGTTGATCTTTTTCGTAACGAAGAGGTATACCACGGCTGGACAAATATGGAATGATAGCTGTCAGATCTCGATGATTTCTACTGATGATTGCGATCTTTTCAGCATCAATTCCCTTATCTGTTATCTCCTTAATTTTATCAGCGACGTATGAATATTCATGCAATTTTGTATCAAACTCTTTGATCTCAATTGCATTATTATTTTTTAAAATATTTCTATCGGAAAACTTGTGATCTGATTTTAGCTCTTTCACAAATCCTGCCAGCAATTTTTCTAGACGAAATTCACTATTTCGTATCATAGCAAGCGATGCATCCACGATTTCTGAATTCGAACGATAATTTTGCGTCAGCGAAATAACCTGTACATCGGCATACATCTTTGTAAACTCAAGTATGTTAGATAACTCTGCACCCTGAAACTTGTATATGGCCTGATCATCATCACCTACCGCCATGATGTTTGGTTTATTCTCGTTGAAATCATTGTGGGTCAGAGAATAAATAATCTGCATCTGAGCGTCATTGGTATCTTGAAACTCATCAACTAAAACGTATTGATACTGTTCTTGAATTTTTAAGCGCAGTGATTCATTCTTTTTAAGTACAGTTAAAACGTCCAGTATCATATCATCAAAATCCTGATAGCCCTGTTTGTAGAGTTCAGCCTGGTATTTTTTATAGACTGTATTTATTTCCCGCAACGTATCAGATCTTCTTGTGTCTTTGAAAATGTTTTCACTCTTGGTATTTTTCTCTGTATTTTTACTTTTCCAATCAGAAAAATCTTTTTTCTCAATTACTGTGGTTTTAAAGTTTAGATACAATGCATCTATAAGCGAATGATAGTTCAACACATATCTATTTCCTCTTTCTTTATACAACTTTTCAAACTCTGTGCAAAACTTATTATATGTAGACTCTGAAACGCGCTCTGACATGATAGCGGAAAGTCTTTCATTTAGTATGATTATATCTTTATCATTTTCATCCAATATCTTAGAAAGATCCTCGTGGGTAAGTCCAGCTTTTTTAAGATGAGAAATTGTATTTTGAATTGAACCTAAAAATAGAAAACCTTGCTCTGGGTGATATGATTTTATTTTCGAATCATGTGATAGGTCTTTCAAAATAGTTTCCAAAATATTAATCTTAGTGACATCATCCGCTGGGTGAACTATAGCCCCATCATAAAAATACTCTGGATAGTTGGATATAATACTAGTACATAGATTGTGAAAAGTATGAATGTTTACTCTATATGCATCTTCCTTTAGATATTTTTCAATACGACTACGCATGGTATGTGTTGCTGAGTCGGTAAAGGTGAGACACAAGATGTTTGACGCTTTTATATCTGTTTGTAGCAAGATGTTTGCAACCCTCAAAGACAAGATCTCAGTCTTTCCAGAACCTGGTCCTGCAACTATAAGAACTGGCCCATCTATCGTGTCTACGGCCTGTTTTTGGGCCTTGTTGAGGCGTGTATATGATTCTTGATATAAATCCATTTGAGATGTTTTTTGAGGCATTGAGAGTATTATATCATGGTTTATATTCCTAATGAATTTGGTGCATTTTTGATCGTATGAATTAGCAAAGCGATTGCAGATTCAACATTTTTTATATCACAAACTTTATCTCTCACTTTGTTTAAATGAAAAGTATTTCTTATATTATTGATTTCTATAATTTGTTTTACGGTATCATCTTTTATTTTTCCACGCTCTTTAAAGAAATTGATTAATTCAACAAGACCTATTGTTTCATCTTTTCTTTCTTTTATATTTTGAACAGCAACAACTACAGATGATTTTTCTTTTTTATTGTTTATGTAATTTTTTGGTAATGTGCAAATATCAGTATATTCAATTTTTATAATCTTTACCTCACACTGTTTATAAAAATAAAATAATATGGCTTCAATTATAGAGATAACATATAGAATAGTAACCCTGCGTGTTTCTTCTTTATGAGATTCATTCTCTATAATCTTTGACTGTTCATCTAAATAATAAATATAATATATAGATTTATACAATATCTCTTCAAGATTTTTATTTTTTATAAAATCAAACATATTCAAATCTAGCCTGTTTTTGTAGTCATTTTTAATAATTTTGATAAAGAAGGCAAACCTCTTTTTACAAGGTCTTTGTATATATCATCATCAGAGCGATATTCCAAATCTATACCGTAAAGTTTCTTCATAGTTTTGATTATGGTGTTATTCTTTTTTGTTGATACGATTTTTGTCATACTCGAATTATATCATACGTGTCAAATGAAAAACTCCTCAGCAGAGGAGTTTTTCGATATATACATAGACAATTGCTTGTCACTGAATATATTGTAGAAGTTACCAATTGCTTAGAAACGACTACATATTTACTATATCATACAGACGTATAAACGTCAAAGGAATCCCTTGCGAGATTCCTTATGATAATCATTTCTAAATAATCTTATGAACACGAGGCCCTGACGTGAAAATAACCTCAACTTGCGAAGAGATTATTTTCAGTACCGAGAGTGTTGATTGCTCAACTCCCTCAGTTCAATTAATATAGCATGTGCAGAATATAATGCAAGTGCCCTATTGTGGATAACTATTTATATGGATTGTGGTGCAGTATTCTTTTTTAAACGGAAATATTTTACCACCTTAATCACAGTCCACAAAATCCAGATAATAAAAACTGGTTGAATCACATACTGTTCAATATGTAAAATTGAAAAAAATGATACCAGAGGAAAAAATAAAATTGCATTAATTACTCTAAGTGGCATAGAAATGGTGTAATGAAACATACTTGAAATACCGATATATGGTAATGCTGTAGTTAATAATAGATATGCTGTAACTAGTATCCAAAACGTAGAGAATATTTTTTTTGATTTTGTTTCATTCATAATGAATAGTATATCAGTTAATTGTAAATACAGAAAGAACTGAATATAAATTTATTTCTTATTAGGACTTAACTGATATGTACATGTGAAAAGAACCACAACTTGCGAAGTGGTTCTTTTCGTTGTGAAGGTGATATATTGCTACATCTCCTTCACTCATTTAATATAGCATAGCTAAAATAAATTGCAAGCACTTACCAAATAGTTATCCACAATTAAGATTAGGCAACTAAATTTATTTATGGAGTGAGTTTCTTCGCAGATAGACTTATCCTAGATAAGTCTATCGAGGACTGAAACAAAACGCAATAAATAAATTTCTTAATAACCTTTTAGTCGGTTAGCCTTATCATGTTGTCGTATCTTTTCATGCGCCTTAGCTTCAATCTGTCGAATACGCTCACGAGTAACTCCAAACATCTTACCCACCTCCTCTAGTGTATGCTGTACACCATCCGTCATACCATTTCGAAGCATGAGAATTTCTCTTTCTTTCTCATTTAAATCGTTTAATATTTCCCTAACCTGATCCTGCAATATTCTTTTTGAAGCATCCTGATCCGGTGTCATCACTTTATCATCTGCTACAAAGTCGGCGAAAACTGATTTTTCTTCATCATCCACCGGTGTGTCAAGAGAAACAGTACTCTGATCAATCTTCTCAATCATGTACACCTTCTCTATGTCCACACCCATCTCAAGTGCAATCTCTTCAGGCATAGGATCACGGCCCAAGTCTTGGAATAGTCTTCTTACAACTTGCTTATACTTAGCAATAGTTTCCACCATGTGCACAGGCACACGTATAGTTCTTGACTGATCAGCTAAAGCACGAGTTATAGATTGGCGTATCCACCAAGTCGCATAGGTAGAAAATTTAAATCCACGTTGCCAATCAAATTTTTCAATAGCTTTCGAAAGACCAATATTTCCCTCTTGTATAAGGTCAAGTAAAGTTAAATCTTGAGATCGATTTGCATATTTTTTGGCAATAGACACCACAAGTCTCAAGTTTGCACGCATCAACAAGTTTACTGCCTCTCTATCACCCGACTCAATACGTTTAGCCAACTCTTTCTCTTCATGTCCTGAAATAAGATCATATTGACCAATCTCTTTTAGATACATTTGAATAGAGTCAAACTGTGCCTCACGACCAGTAGGTCCACCATATTTCTTTAAGAATTCATCTTGTTCATCTTGCACATTTAAAAAACCACCGGATTCTAAGATATCTATATGTGCCCCTTGTAGTTTTTGATATAAATAATCAAGGAAAAGGATATCTTCCTCAACATCAGGAAATTCTTTTAAAATCTCATCATAAGTCACAAAACCTCTTTCACGGCCTTTGATAATAAGCTTTTCAGCTTTTTTATCATATTTACTGTCGATAGATTTTTGAGCTTTTGTTCTTGTGTCTTCTATCTTTATAATCTTTTCTGATGTTACAGATTTAATAACCTTAACAGGTTTAATTTGTTTAATTATTTTTATAGGTGTGATTTTTTTTACCACAATTTTTTTAATAACTTTTATAGGTTTTGTTGACTTAACTTTCTTGACAGGTTTCAACTGTTTTTTTTCTATTTTTTTAGGTTTTGCCATAATATGTTTATGTCTTGTGTATATTTGTGTATTAAATTTGTATCCTTGATAATTTCAGCTTTTTTTAGCTTGTTTTGTATTTCTTGATAAACAGACATATATATTTTCTGTATAAAATTTTTATATGATATGCTCACTTCTTGTTTGTAAAAATCTAAGTCAACTTTTTTTTGAGTATATATATTTTCAAAATTAAAAATAATATTTTCATCAATCTCATCAATAGTATCGAATACAGTGTTTAAATCAGATATGTATTCTTGTTGTAGTTTAAATAAGTCGCTCTTTTTATATTCATCAATATATGAATGAATGTTTTGTGTTGTATCTGAGTCATTGGATTGACTATCAGATTGTTTTACCAGCGTATTTAATTGTTGATTGTAAATATACACCAAAGATTTAAATTCCGCAAGGGCCTTGTCTATAATGATATATTTAGTTTTGTCATGATCTTCACCTTTGTCAATAGCTCTGTCAACATTGTCAAAATACTTATATTCATTTTGAGTAAATTTTTGCAATTCAGAATTAATATTATCTAATGATAACTCAAAAAATTCTGATATTTTCTTTGAGAAAAATTCCTTATCAACAGAACTTTCAAGAGATGCGATGAGTGGGATGATTTTCTCTAAAGATGCCTTTGTTGAAATACGGCTTTTATTGTCAGATTGTGAAATAACAAAATCAATCACATGAGTAGCATTTTTCATGATTTGCATAAATTTCTTTTTATCTTTTAACAACAAAGATGCAGGATCTTCCCCTTGAGGCATAACAGCGGTTTTTACTTCAAAACCATACTTTAAAGCCAGAGTCCAGGCTTTAACGGTAGCATTGAGCCCTGCCTTATCCGCATCGTACAAAAGCATCAAGTTGTTTGTATATCGTCTTAGTATTTGCAAATGCTTGTCTGTAAGTGCGGTGCCGGAAGTAGCTACTGCGTTATTAAAACCCTCTTGATGGCACAGTAAAAGATCCATTTGCCCTTCAACAAGGATGGCATATTTAAACTTTCTCATACCATCTTTAGCCTTATCAAGACCATACAATGTCTCTGATTTGTTGAATAATATAGTATCGGGACTATTTAGATATTTTGGCTCACCTTGGTCAACGATACGGGCCGATATGGCAATAGCATGTCCTTGTATGTCAAATATAGGGAAAATAATACGATCTCGAAAAAAGTCATAATGCTTTCCATCTTTACTCTTTACAATTCCGACTTTTTCTAAAAGTGATGAAGTAATTTTGTTTTCTATAAATTGCCAGGCGTTCGGTGAGTAGCCTATTTTCCATGTATCAATAGTGTCTTGTTTTAGTCCTCGATTGGTAAGGTAAAGTAATACATTTTCTGATTCTTTCTCTCTTAGATTGAAATGATACACCTCAACAACTTTTTCAAATACATCCTGTGCTTCTTTTTTTTCTTGATCAGCCCTTATGTCTTCTCGACTACGCTCTTGATTTTGTTGCCAATCAGACTCCGGTAAACCTGATTTATCAAATACATATCGGAGTGCCTCCTTAAAATCTAAATGCTCATATAATTTTACAAATTCAACAACATCGCCCTTAACACCACAACCAAAACAGTTGAACGTTTGTCTTTGTTCTGATACAAAAAAAGATGGCGTTTTTTCATGATGAAATGGACAGCAGGCCTTATGATTTATACCATTTCTGTCTAGTTTTATAAAAGAACCGATGATATCGACTATGTTTACTCTATCCTTGATTTTCTTTACAATCGGCTGCATATAATGATTGTACTATATCATGCATAAAGAAAAATCGCATTGGCCCTTGAGGGGACCTTTGCGATATTGTTATTTTTTAAATCAGTTTAAGCTATCAGAATAAGTTGTCCACGGAGATCTGTTTCGATCTTTTTCGAAACCCTGAATTGAACAAGTTCTTCGAGCTTGCACTGTGTGGCCAATTCTGGATGGATGGCTTTTTGAGCTTTGGCCATCTTGATATAGTTTTCTTGAGTCAAAATGAGCCTGGAAACTTCGCCAATAACATCAACTTGAAACTGTTGTTCTTTACTTAGGTGTCGTTTTTTAAACTCACAGCGGAATAATGCACGGATTATGTGCGAAGGGATAATTTGCATAACCCAAAGACGATAACACATGTCAAGTGTAGAGTCAATAGCTAGGCAAACAAACCTTTATCACTATGTTTCTCAAGATGCTCCTTGAAAGCTTTCCCTGCTTTGTTTCTATAACTACAATAATCACAACTATCTTTTTCTTTTGGTATACGATCATCCTCTAAACACTTTTTAATATTTTGAAGCACTCCTTCTATCCACTCAGTTTTACCAACGTAGGGTATAACTTTTATTTTGAATTCTAATTTGTCGTTAAAACCATCCCTATCTCTCATACCATTTGCATATACAAAATACCCTGTTGTAGAGACATCAAATCCAAGCTTACAAAAGATCCATTGATATATCTCCATCTGCCTTTTATAGCCATCTTGCCATTCACTGTCGAGATCAACATCAGTGTCCTTACTTGTGGCTTTATAGTCAACTATGATCAGTTTGTCTTTATCCTCCCCTTCTGTATATACCCATATATCATCAATAGCACCGGTTATGAGAAAATTATTTAGGACATCCGACACTTGCGCACCAACAAAGTTTTCTCTCCATACATCCATCTCACTATGTGAGAAAGGTATTGCCTTGATGTCATTGTCTAGCATATACTTGTGTGCCGTTTTATCAAGCCTGTGGGTATCAAACTCTTTTTTTAATAATAAATCAACGGCGGAGTTTAGGTTGAATGGAAATCCTTGAGGGCGAGATACTCCAAGTCTACGGTCCAGGTAAAAACATCGAGGGCATTCTACAAAGAGGTCGATCTTGGAACGACTGAGTTTAAATGGTTCTTTGTCACCTTTTATGTATAATTTCTTTTTCCAAGGGATAAATTTTGAAGGCATATGTAAGATGATTGTACCACATTATGGAGAAATGCTAGCGGACACATCGAACATAGAAAGAGGTGGTTTTGTAATTTTTTTGCATAAATCCATTTCCTTGATCCCAGACTAAAGCTTCATTCCAATTGCTATAGTATGGGGAACTTGTCCAATAATAATAACCAACAAAGCCTTGGACATAATTGGCAGGGTTGTTTGAATATACGGTTATAAAGTTAAACTCTTCAGCAGTTGGTAGACGCCAGACGTTCTGAGAAGTTGTCTGCACAGTCGTACCATCGGCATCAAGGTATTGACAATACTCGACAGCGCCTAAGAGCACGGATTGGTCACCCACAGGATCAAGAAATCCATTGCCGGCTGTGCAACCAACTGAAGGGTCAGCATCGTGACACAGTTGCAGGTTTGGATCAGTCTGCCAGATCAGAGTCGGTGCAACCACCGCTGTTCCACCCACACCAAGATATGTCGTACCTACAGCAACCTTTGAAGCATCAATAGTCGGTATAGCAGCATATATCTCCGACAATGTTCTAAACGTTGCAACAGCAGAACCAGGTATTGTAAACAACCCTGACTTTGTTGAGGTTGCTACGTTTGTTGTTAGCTTTGTATAGATATCATTCAACGTGTATTGTGTAGCATCTCCAGCAGTTCCTGATGGTGTTAATGATCCTATGGCGTTTGCAACTTGTGCACCGATAATAACTGTCAATACCAATGTCA
>JAYTDF010000020.1:0-3175 GCA_043736035.1 Candidatus Parcubacteria bacterium | reverse complement strand
TCATCATCAAAATAATCTCTATCCTCCGCCAAATACTGTTCACATGCCTCAGCCATCAATCTAAATTGATTTTCGGTAATATGTCCTCCCAACTTTTTGGGTAAATCCTGTGCTTCTGTATATTTCCACGGATCTTCACCTGGCTTATTTTCATATTTCATAACATCTGCATAATGAAGCAATCTGGTGTATATATTTTCTATAGTAGCCCTGTCAAAAACCGACATATCAAAATGATCACCTTCATATAAGTTTAATATAAACCCATCATATAGATCACTGCCTTCATATGAGGTCTCTGGTATTATTATCTTTTCATTCATGCTTTGTATTATACTATTCCCCCAATCGAAATCCAATCCATATCCCAACCAAACTCCCTATCGCGCCAAGAAAAACTCCCCACATAGAAAAACCACCTGCACCCCAAAGAGCTGGAATATAGCTACCCACATATCCACCAACAATAGTTCCAAACATCACAAGTTTTTTTCGGTCCATAAACTATCTTCCGTTTGTATTGTCTTGTGTTGTTGGCAATGTAACGTTTACATCAAGAGAACCTTTATTTCCGGCTGGTGTTTTTTGCATGTTGTTCATGTACAAAAAAACTCCACCGAGTATAAGTATGCCCAAGATGATTCCTATTATTAAATTTGATGATGATCCATTTGTTGTTTCTTGCATGGTTTAATTATACTTCTTTTTTAACGGTTTTGACAACAAAAATCGTGAAAAAGTCTAATTTTTTAATGTTTTTAACGGTTTTGGCAAGTAAAATTGTTAAAACTATTTATCTTTATGTACATAACTCGCGCCAATTTTCCATACACTTTTTTCGCGAAATGCTGGTATAGTTTGTCTTTTACCTGCATTTATTAAACCAGACAAAGGCAATTTATATCTATTTGAATATTCAGCCAGAGTAATAACTTCCTGACCTTCAAGGTATGCAATTCTTTTATGTAAACCCTCTGAAAGAGCAAGGTATATAATTCTCTCCATTTTCTTAGTTGATTTTTCATCTCTAAAATATGGAAAAGTTTTATAATACAACTGCTTTTCTTTATCACGAATAATAATGTTTGGATATCCATATTCTTGTAATTGGAGATTTATAAGTACACGGCCTATACGACCATTACCATCACAAAATGGATGTATTGTTTCAAACTGAAGATGAAAATAAGCGATCTTTGAAAAAATGTCATCTATATGATTTGATCTATTTTCATTTAATAGTATTTGTATCATCATAATCACATGTTCTGGTGGTGGAGCAACATGTTTTCCCACACGAACAAATTCATATTGTTTTCTAAATCTACCTGCAATAGAATCGTCTATACCACCAATAAGTAAAGCATGCAAAAAAAGTATAGTTTCTTGATTTAAGACAATACTCTCTTTTTTTGATTTTATGTATTCATACACTCTAGCTAGATTTTTTGCTTCAAATACCTCACGAAGTGAATAGTCTTTTGACAATTCTAAATCAAGTAAAATTTTCTCAGTATCGGCCAATGTAAGTGTTGAGTTTTCGATTGCATTTGAGTTATAGACAGACTCGGCCACTTCAACCTCCTCAAGCACATCCAACAACGAATCCTTACCGATTTTAAGTGAATCGAATCTTTTTTTAAGAGCTATTATTTTTTTCAGTTTTTCATTGTTTTTATACATAAATATATACCTATATTATAGTCAATTTACGTATTTTGTCAATGAAAACGTAAATATACCCTAAATTTAGCTCAAATTTACGTTTTTTTACAGTATAGAAACACCAGACATCCCCTCGTAACTTATTTACTTCATTCCGTTTCAGTCCTCGGGCATTTGTCTAGGACAAATACCCTGCGAAGCGCTTTGCCTAGGACAAAGTGTCATTCCATAAATAAGTTATAGTAAAGAAATTCCAGACATACCCTCCACCTTATCAACACCAAACAACTTCAACACAGTCGGAGCTATATCAGCCAAAGTTCCCATAGGTCGCATCACCTTCATGTCTGTATCAGTCAGTATAAACGGCACAAGGTTCGTTGTATGAGCCACATGCATCGCTCCCTCACTATCTATCATCACCTCTGCATTTCCATGATCTGCTGTTATAAGAGAAACCCCACCAATACTTGAAACAAAATCCGCCAATCTTTTTGTTTGAGTATCTACAACCTCTGCAGCTTTTTTAACAGCCTCAATATTGCCAGTATGGCCCACAACATCTGTATTTGGAAAGTTGATCACCACAAAGTCATGCGCTGCAAACGCCTCGATCGCCGCATCAACTATCTCTTTTGATTTCATCTCTGGTGCTTCATCATGAGTTTTCACATCAGTTCTTGATTCTATCTTTTTTTGCATCTCACCTTCCTGCACAATATCAGACTGCCCATTCATAAAAAAAGTAACATGAGGAAATTTTTCAGATTCTGATATATGGGCATGCTTAATCCCTCTTTCAGACAATTCTTTTCCAAGAGTTGTTATGATAGCAGCTGGCGTAAAAGCTACATCAGTTATAAGATCCTCTCCATACTTTGCCATAGATACAAAATACAGATTGTATTCTTTTTGTTTATCTAGTATTGCACGTGTTAACTGTTTCGCACGATCTGCTCTAAAGTTAAAGAAAAATATTCCGTCATTTTTATCTATGATGTATTTACGAATTTGTTTTTCAGAATTTTCATGATCATGTACGCAAAGATAATGTTCAAAATATTCATCAATTTTCCCTGTTGGATCTTTTACTAAGTATTCATTTTCTATAAAATCAGCTATAGATGTTTCGTGTAGATTTAAAACATTGCCTTTTGCAGAAAATAAAATATCAGTCACATGCTCTATTCTCTCGTGATTTCCCGCTCTATCCATACCATAATACCTTCCGCCAAAAGAACCTATAACTCCCATAGAATGTTTAACTATTTCACTTTCCAATTCTTTAATATATTTTACAGCTGTTCCTCCTGACACATCACGGCCATCTGTAAATATATGTAGTACAACTTGGTCTTTGTATAGTCCTTGATCTTGTGCCAATTTTAAAAATGCGTATATATGAGTATTGTGACTATGCACTCCACCGTCTGACAAAAGTCCTATCATATGTATCTTCGAGTTATGTGTTTTAGCATGATTGATCAAACGTAAAAAAGCTTCATTGGTA
>JAYTDF010000019.1:0-2243 GCA_043736035.1 Candidatus Parcubacteria bacterium | reverse complement strand
CTTAGAGTTGAGGCAGATAAAAAGAAAATTTTTGAACAATATAAAGCACGATCATTTTTCTACCCACAGTTTATTCCTATTGGTGCATCAAGCCATCACACTTCATGGAAAACAAATGCATTCAAATTAAAAAAAGATCAATACAAACCTACTGTGCCATTTATCATGACCATTGAAGAGTTGGCAACAATCTTTCATTTTCCTGGTGATACTGCCACAACTTCAAATGTATCTCGTATTGAAGCTAAAAAAGTTGAGGCACCATCTAATCTACCAATATAATCATGAACAAAATTTTAAAACTATCTACAGCATTGATTTTTGCCTTTTTGATTGGGTTAACATTTTTATATTTGCAAATTTTCCTCCCTGTGAATGCAGGTATATACCCGATTACAATTGAGGTTGCCCAAGGAGAAACATTATCCTCAATTTCAGATACACTCTATACTCAGCATATAGTTAAAAATAAATTTATATTTGAAAATTTTATCAAACTGTTGGGAAAAGATTCAAAGTTACAAATCGGTGAGTATACTTTTAAAAAATCATTGAATGTTATTGAAATTACCGACAAGTTGGTTAATGCTCGTTACGAATATATTCCAGTAATTATCACGATCAAAGAAGGAGAAGATTCAAAGACAATAACAGATACTATTTTTAATAATTTTAAAAATGTAAATAAGCTGTACACAAGAGAACAAGTATTGGAAACTATAAAAAATAAAGAAGGATATTTATTTCCTGAAACCTATAATTTTGCACCGTGGGTAACGCTAGATGTTGTGTTAAAAAAAATAGATGATGAATTTGTAAAGAGAACTGGAAAATATAATTTAACTACTGGAGAGTTAAAAAGAATCATTATCATAGCATCGATTCTTGAAAAAGAAGTTCCTGTACCATCAGATATGAAAATAGTTGCAGGAATAATTAATAATAGGCTTTCAAAAAATATGCCATTGCAGATGGATTCAACTCTGGGATATTTCACCGGAAAGGCATCCCTTGAATTAACAACTGCTGATTTACAATTAGATTCAACATACAATACATATAAGGTGAAAGGTTTACCGTCTGGTCCAATCGGTAATCCTGGGGATGTGGCTATTGAGGCGGCTATTAACCCAGATGTTAACGAATATTTGTTTTTCTTATCTGATACAGAAGGGGTTAATCATTATGCAAAAACGTATGCTGAGCATTTAAGGAATAGGAAATTATATTTAAACAAATAGCGTTTTCGTGATATATTCATAGTAATGAAAGGCAAAAAAGTCTACATCGGCATGTCAGGAGGGGTTGATTCATCTGTATCAGCCTATATCCTCAAAAAACAAGGGTATAATGTTACCGGTGTGTTCATTCGTGTGTGGCAACCAGAAAATGGACAGTGCACTTGGAAAGAGGAAAGACGAGATGCCATGCGAGTGTGTGCTCACTTGGATATTCCGTTTATAACTCTAGATTTGAGAGAAGAATACAAAAAAGGCGTAGTAGATTATATGTTCCACGAATACTCAGTTGGAAATATTCCAAACCCTGACGTGATGTGCAATCGTGAAGTAAAGTTTGGCGCTTTTTGGAAATGGGCAAAGGAGAATGGCGCTGACTATATTGCGACAGGTCATTATGCGCAAAATGTTAACAATGCACTTTGGGAAGGATTTGATAAAAATAAAGATCAGTCGTATTTTTTGTGGACTTTGGAGTTGTATGAGATGGCACACATATTGTTTCCTGTAGGTCATCTTGATAAACCTGAAGTGAGAAGATTGGCCTTAAAGGCAAAGATACCAGTCTTTGATAAAAAAGATAGTCAAGGAGTATGTTTTTTGGGTATGATTAATATGAAGGAATTTTTAAAGCAACATATCAAGACCCATAAAGGCAATGTCTTGGATAAAGACGGAAATAATATCGGTGAACATGATGGCGCTATACTTTATGCCTTAGGTGAGCGTCATGGTTTTACCATTTTTAAAAATACAAATAATCAGGAAAGATTATATATACTGTCAAAAGACATACATGCAAACACTATTACAGTGGGCAGTGAGGTCAAGATTGACAACGGTATTGACAAGGGAATACTTGTTAAAAATGTTGTGCTTAGAGATGGGCTAGATACGGTCAAAACATGTCGACTACGATATAGACAAGAAAAAATAAATATCAAATTCATAGAAAAAGAATATTCATACTATCGAGTTGTACTAGAAAACCCAGAGATGTATTCA
>JAYTDF010000018.1:0-10283 GCA_043736035.1 Candidatus Parcubacteria bacterium | reverse complement strand
TGCAATTCGGTAAGTTTTTAGAGGAAAAGAAATCTATTTTTGTGGAGAGCATTAAGGTGTCGAAGAGCGGGGTTTAAATACCGCTTGCACCAAACATTAATGTAAGTTAATATATCTATAAGGCTCATTAGGCATACCCTGGTGGGGTCCCCGAATTAATTAACCAGTTTGTAGTAATACACAGAATTGATAAATTCGGAAACTCTAACGCCCCCAACAACACTTGATGAAGTTACCGAAATCTTCTCAGGTGTTTTAACTTTATGATTTGCTAAGATTTTAACGACTTCTTTTATTTTTGATTTTACCCTTTTCTCCTGAGCTGCTGATTTTGGTTTTAGATGTAAACTGAATGAGTTCCATTTTGCCCACGCAAACAGATCAGCTAACTCTAGACCAAAACTTAGTCCTTTCTTATTTTGAAATGATAAACTTGTTATTCGATTGAATGCACTACTGCAGTTATTTTTAATATTTTTATTATTCATATAATAGCTACCCTCAGTAGCCAACATAAAGCCTTTCAAAACAGCACCATCATCTTGTCTTCTTGATTCAACAACTATTTCTCCCATAGCATCATTTTCCTCTAAAAACTTACCGAATTGCAAAATTATCTTTGCGGTTAATATTTCATATAAAATATCATGACAATTTTTACTTTGTATATATTTAAAAATAACTTTCTCTGCTACTGATAATGATTTAGCTTTTTTCTTAACCTTATCAACAAGGGGTCTTTTGTCTATTTCATACAATACACATTTCATCTCAGTACCTCTTACTAAGTGAATAAAGTGCTCAAAGAAATAATCTATACCCTTTTTACTTAATTTAATATTTTTTATCTCTTCCTTTTCAAACAGGTCGTATGCATGGATATTTGCATCAATCGGTATCTTATTTTTAGATTTTAAAGAAATCATAAAGTCAGATAAGGCATTATGTAGACCTTTTTCTATAATAACTCCAGACAGTAAAAATCTATCACCGGTGTCACTGAGTTTAGATTTTCCTGATTCATCTATAAACAAGATATATTGGTTTTTAGATTGAGGTCTTTGCATCAAAATATTTTATCATAACAAAGATAAAGTTTTGATAAAGAAATTCTAAAGTTACATTATCCCCTCCTGTTTATTATCCGTCTTATAATGCTTTACCAATTTCATATCTCCTCTCACCCCTTGATATTGCAGAAAATCACAATTTGCAAATTTTTCGATATGATCAACTTCCTCCACTGGAATCTCCTCTAATATAAACCTTATAGCTCTCATTGCAAAACCATGACATGCCACTAATACTGTATCTCCATAATGACCATCAAAAAAATTATTTAAAAACGTACATATTCTATCAGATGATTCTATCAAACTTTCTCCACCCGGAGGTGTTGAATGAAAATTCCCTGTTAATTTAAAATGGTCCTGAAGATATGGAAAATGAGTATCTAATTCTTCTTTCGTTAAAAAATATCCATACCCATTTGTTCTCTCTCGAAGCAATGAGACTTGATATGTTTTTATATCTTGTAAATCCATTTCTGTTTTTATGATTTCCAAAGTTTGTCTTGCTCGAACCATTCCTGAGTGCACAGCAGAATCATATTTTATATTTAATTTTTGTAAAACTTTGGAAATTTCTTTTGCTTCATTTTTCCCCTTCTCACTTAATGGAGTTAAATGGTTGGGCGGTTGACCATTTGTTATGTCCTTATCATCAATAGCATAGGCACCATCCATCAACTTATTCCTTTCTGATTCTCCATGTCTTACAATAATAAGGGTTTTTGTCATTACTTTAATTAATACATTTTTTGAGGTGGAGGTCAAATTACCTTTTCCAACATCCTCTCAATAACCACAGACTCTTCCATATCCTCCCGATTCAATCTCTTACCCTGTTCTTTCATTCTCACAATCAACTCTTTTGGATCAAACCATTTTATCTCACTTTCTCTCTCAATATCTTCCTGTGATCTCAGCGACTCATCTTGAGAAATAAAATCACATAAAAAATATAATGTCGTTTTTTCAACAACCACTTCTGTGTCACGTATATTGTAGTGAGATATTATAGATCCAAGATAGCATTTTAACTCAGTTTTCATTCCAAATTCTTCCATAAGTCCTCTGTGTAAACATGTCTCTATACTTTCATTTTCCTCAATAGTCTCTCTCATCAAGAGTACAAAGTCTGTTAATATGCGCATATTTTTATGATTGAGTTTTTCAAAATAATGACAGGCGACTTTACCTTCTTTATTTACGACAACCCCACCTATAGATATATGATATGGATTTTCTATTTTACCTTGAAAATAATTTGACATGGTTTAATTATTACTTTTTTGAGGAGGAAATCAAATATATGTGTGATATAATATTTCTATGAATCAATCTTTTATAAAAACTATCTCAATCTCTCAATATTTTATTTTTTTAGTAAGTGTATTTTTTTTAATATTTTATTCTGATCCTGAAACATTATTTTTAGATTCATCTTTTATGCTATTTTTAGTCGTACTTCTTATTTTGACAATATTTAATTCAAAAACATATTCAAAATTTAAACTAACACAATCTAATTGGGCAATAGTAACGTCATCAATTTTTATGGTAATCAGCATTACAGTATTAATAATAACAGTGTTTACGCTTTTTGTGTTGACTGATTTTCTACGAAATAATTTTTCACAAAATAACGATTTACTGATTTCGTTATTTCTCTACCCCGCTCATGTTTTAAGTTATGTCTTAGCCTCTTTTTTCTCATTTATCGCCTTTTTGAAAGTGAGAAAATTATAACCTCCCTGCCACAATCTCACCTCTCACCTTCTTCATAAATTTTGCCATGAAATGCAAGTTATGAATCGTCGCCAAAGTCCCAGCCAACATTTCGGAAGCTTTATAGAGATGGTTCATATAACTACGAGTATAGTTTTTACACGTATAGCACTCACAGCCAAACTCTATAGGACCAAGATCATCCTTATACTTCGCATTCTTCAGATTCAAATTTACATATGAAAATGTATCAGCACTGTCATTTACAAACACAGTCCCCGTTCTCGCATTTCGAGTTGGCATGACGCAATCAAACGTATCACAGCCCTCCATAACCCCCTTAATGATGTCAGACGGCTCACCAATACCAAGCAAGTGCCTTAGCTTGTGTTCAGGCAGTATAGAGTTCACCCAGTGTACTGCCGTGATCATATCCTCTTTAGCAAAAGATCCACCAATACCAAATCCATCGAATTCAACTCCATTGTATGAAAGTTCTGAAATAAATTTTGCTGATTCTTTTCTCAAATCTTCATGCCTACCACCTTGGATAATTCCAAACAATGCCTGCTTGGAAAATGCTTCCGTATTTTCAACATGAGTCTTCAAAGATTCTAATGCCCAACGATGTGTTCTATCTAATGATCTCTTTTGATATTCAACCGGTTCATGCGGTGATGTACATTCATCAAAGGCGAAAATAATATCCGCTCCGATATTGTGCTGAATCTCAATGGATTTTTTTGGAGTAAAATAATGGGCTGATCCATCAATAATAGAGCGAAACATGACACCCTCTTCATCAACCTTGGCCGGTACGAGTGCGTTTTCAGTCTCTACTTTATGTCCTGAACCTTTTAAGGAGATTTCATCGTAGCCCGGTCGTGCACTTGAAGTGAACTTAGTAATATTTTTTCCTAAAGCCACACCTAAAGAAAAAGCCTGAAAACCACCTGAGTCCGTCCATGTCGGACCGTCATAGTTCATAAATCGTCCTAAACCGCCATGCGCTTTAATAATCTCATCACCTGGTTGTAGATATAAATGATAGGTATTTGAAAGTATTGATTCGGCACCGAGATCTTTTACCATCTCAGGAGTTATGCCTTTTACAGTCGCTTTTGTGCCCACAGGAATAAATGCTGGTGTATTGATAACACCGTGTGGAGTTTCTATTGTTCCAACACGAGCATTACTTTTTTGAGATCTTGTTTTTATGGAAAATGTGATTGGGCGGTTTTGCATTATTCCTTATTAAGTATTTTTATATTTTTAGGTAAATCCTCATATCCAACTGGTATCACCTGTACAGGTTTAACAGGTTTATATGCTCTCCATTCAAAGTCTATTCCCTTACCCTTACCATCTTCTTCACCCATACGAGTATATGGTGTGAAATCATTTTTATTGAATACATATATATACCCCTCTTTTCCCTCAGCTTTTTTTAAAACTTCTTCGTGCGAAACTCGAAAATAAATTTCTTCATTTTTATATCCAAAACCACTTGTATGTGGTATATCAATATTTCTACCATTTATAATTGATCTGAAAATCGCCATTTCTAGATTAGGAGTTGCCGAAACAGCAGGATCTCCGTCTAAAATAAAATCTTTAGGTTTAGTTAAATCAGGTATATGAGTTGATTGTCTTGGCTCTAATATTTCTATATCTGGATTTGCTGAACCATGGAATAAATACTCACAGGAAGATTCTAGCTCTAATAATTTTTCATTCATAAATCCAATATACCCTAATCCGGAGGCGCAGTAAACCCAATCTCATTTTTAGGCTTATCATCTTCCTTCATCAATAACCGAATAAATTTATAAATCTCATTAAAATTTAGATTATTATTCCTTTCCATTTCCTCTACCCTTTCCCTTAGTTCTTTATAGGTATCAATCATCTCCCTCAATTTGGTAAATATTCGTATTATTTGAATATTTACAGATATAGCTTTATCACTTTTGAGAACACTTGAGAGCATGGCAATACCTTGTTCAGTGAAGACATAAGAATAATATTTAACATTATCACCTCTGTTCAAGGTCACATTTTGTGACCTTGAATTTTCCTCTTCACTTGAGGTCGCAATTTGCGACCTCAAGTTTACATTTTTACCCTTATTTTTCAATGTTTTTGATCTTAAGGTCACAATCTGTGACCTTAAGATTGAGTCACCTTCGTCTTTCTTCAAGGTCGCAATTTGCGACCTTGAAAACAACTCAGACTCTGTTTTGTTCAACTGAAACATAAAATCATCAGGAAACCTTTTTATATTCCTTTTTACCGCCTGATTCAAGGCCTTTGTTGTAACACCATATAGCATCGCCAAATCTTTATCCAACATAACTTTCTTACCCCTGATGATATAGATCTTTTCACGAATTATACCCATATCCATATCTTTATTGTTTTCTTCAATTATTATTTCATTTTTCATACATTCATAGTACCAAAACATACATCAAGAAAAACAAAAGGTTTGATAGAGATTTGCTAAAGAAATCCTAAAGTTCCTCCAGCACCTTCTTAATAGCCTTCGCATCAGTATCAGCATACACCTCACTATCAATGACCACCGTTGGTGCTTTCAATTGTCCAGACAACTCTATCATCTCATCCATAAAATCCGTATTGTCTGTTACGTTCTTTTCTATATATTCTATGTTGTTATCGTCAAAAAACTTTTTTAATTCAATACACCACGGGCAACCTGTTTTTAGATATGCTGTTATTTTCATATGTGTATTGTACCATTTTTACCAAAGAAAAAACCTAGGTGATAGTACCTAGGTTTTTTAGTTTTAACTTGAATGATATCTTATTTATTAACCTTTTGGTATTTCAGAAAAATTAGAGTTTGTAGGAAGTATTAATACATCTTTATCTAATTTTATTGTTTTACCATCAAATTGAGCTTCGGCAGAAACAGGTATTGAAGTTTGTGTTTGGTTTATAAAAAATACCCCAAAATTATAAATATTTTCACCTTCATATGTTTTAATTTTTGAATCTTTCATTGGTACCAACTTGCCACACACATTTACATAATTATTAAAACTATCGATAAGACTTTTGTCGAAAGCAAAGATGTTTTCCGGACAAACAATTTTTATCTTAGGTATACCATTACTCTTTTTTGTTACAACATAAGCAATAGGTTTTATGGTTGGACCAAAAGCAAAACCATTAAAAAATGGAGGTTTTTCAGTTGTGCTTCCAAGACCATTTGAAACCTTACCAATAGATTTATTATCAAGAAAACCTTCTGCCACAACGTCTTGTGTAGAGGTACCTGTGTTTTTATAAGCCAGTGTTAGATAATATATCTTTGGATCAGAACTTGATTTAGTAAACAATGAAAAAGGTATACTGGTGTTACATTTTTCAACTCCTGCTTTTCCATTTTGGGAAAATTTACCAGAGACATTTGTTGGACAGCTTATTTTCACAACAGGAAGAGTATCTAGGTTGTTAGTCTCTAATATTGTAATTTTATAGTCAACATTTACATAACTCTTATCAAGCACACTCGGACCAAAAGATGACTCCAATCTATATTTAGGCCCGCCTGATTTTACGACTTCCCCAATAGGTGTCCCCTCAGATACACCCTTTTTCATATAATTTTTAGAAAAATAAATTCCACCCCCTAATACACAGATGAGTAGAATTATTGATAGTGCTTTTGTCATTTTTTATTTATTATTTTTATTATTAATTAATGTCTTAATAATATCACTAATACCAAAACAAAAATACAACCAATTTTTCAACGGGTTGTATTTTTGTGTATAACCTACTCCGCCACCACACTCACCTTCTCAATGTCTTCAATACATTACTATCCTTATCACCTAAATCAAATGCTTTTTGATAATAAATTTTTGCATTTATCATATCACCAGTATCAAAATATATATTCCCAATATTTCTATACGGTCGATATAATTTGGGATTTAATTCTATAGCTTTGAGAAGAGTCTGTATTGCTGTTTTGTATTCTTTTTTGTCGGTATAATAAATACCTAAATTGTTATATGCATTTGCATAATTAGGATTTATTTCAATTGCTTTTTTATAATTCACAGCAGCCTCCTCTGCCCTGTTTGTATGAGATAGGACATTACCCAAATTGTTATATGCATTTGATAATTTAGGATCTGTTTCTATGGCTTTTTTAAAGTAAAATTCTGCTTTCGTATATAACTCATCGTGTAAATACATTAGACCAATGTCATTGAAAGAACCCGCATCAATATTTTTCATCTTTAATAATTGTAGCTCAAGTTCATGTGCCTTGGTCTTATTACCAACGTCATTGTAAATTAAAATCACTTGAGCTAAGTGCCGAGGTATAGAATCAAGTTCAAACGCAATCCGAGCCTCAGCTAAACCTTCTTTTGATTTATCAAAATATTGATAATAAAGAATCGCAAGATTTAAATGACCAGGAGCATAGCGAAAATCATAAGATACAGCTTTTTTATAAAGATCAAACTCTTTTTGATTGTCACCCTTTAATCCTGAAATAATTGCAAGTGCATTATAGTAAGATGCATATCGAGGTTCAATTTTTAAGCCTGCATGTAAAACACCCTCTGCTTTATCGAGCTGATTTTTATCTTGATAATAAGAAGACAAGGTTAGATACTGAGTTAAATCTTCGGGAAATTCTTTGATTGAAGTCTCCAGATAATGGATGGAGTCGTCATCATTTCCAAGCGCATGACCGACTGAGGCCAAATCACTGTATAATAATGGACTCTTCACAGCAGGATCATTTTCTATACTTTTATATATAGCAATCGCTTTATCATATTCCTTAAGCCTATGATAAGTTAACCCAAGATGATATTTAAGAATTGATGAATCTGGATTTTTTACAAGTGCCATTTCAATCAATTCCAGTGATTTTTGATAATCACCAGAAAGCCTCGCATCCAAGGCATTTTTAACTATCTCAATAACATCCGCAGGGACACCAACATAAAAATCATACGTTTCTACTGCACGAAGATTGAATGCATCATTTAATGAGAGGTTTCCAAAAAGTTTACTTGTAGATGACGAGAACTGGGTATATAGACCAAGATTTTTTTGATAGGGTGCAATTAATTTTTCATTATCACCATCAAAAGCCTTTTGATAAACATTGTAAATATATTCACCGTCGACAATTCCCTTTTGGTGTGAATCAGATTTTACAGGATCGGTTTTATATATCTCCTTTTCAGCCAAATCGGTTAAACCGTCTTTATCCCTATCAGGATCTTGAAGTTTGTGTAGGTAAATGCTATGGCTTACATTTTGAACTTTTTTTCCTATATATGTTCCTACAAAACGTCCTATTGAAGATGCATTATTCGGATGATATACAAAGTAAACCACACCAGCAATAGTAGAGAAAAACATCGATATCAGAACTAATAGAAGTATTACAACTGATGTAGGAAAGGTTGGTTTATTCATAATATATGTATTTTTTTACAAACCGTAGGCAGCGGTGTTACGTCCAAGCACAGTGGTTTTAAGTACATTAGTAATCTTATTCGCATCATCAAGAGAAATTCCTTGAATTATAATACCAGCAAACTGAACCTGATTACCACGTCGACCAACCTGAACTTGTTGTTGTGCTGCATTTTCAATAACAACTTTAGCGAGACCAAAAAATCTATCTAATACACCTTGTTTAACTGTTACATCCTGGATTGAAGAATATGGCATATGTTTTTCAGAAATACTGATTACACCTTCCTTGTAATAAATATGCTCAGGGGTAAAAGTGAATGAATAATTTTTCTTCCATAGAAACAGAGAGATTATTCTTGTAATCATTGTAAGCAGTCCCAAAGCGAGCCATCCCAATAAAATATATACCCAATTATCGACAAATAAAAAATCCTTAGCTTTCCCGAAGAAAATTAAAATTAGAAATCCTGGAAAAACAAACGATCCTAAAATCCTACTAAATAAAGTAACTGCAGTCCATTTATTAGAGAGTGGATATGTATTGCTTGAAATGTCCTCAGTTAAATTTATTTTTGATGGCTGTGTTTGGGTCGCCGAATGAGGTGCGTTCAAAGGCTGTGACGAAGTATTACCCTGTGAACCATTTGATATTTTATCTAATAAAAATTTCTTCAAACCTTCTGCGGCTGCATGATCCAACCCGTCTATATGTGCTTCAACACCTGATGTAGTTGTTGCGCTGGCAATGTGAACATCATACAGGCCCATAAGACGATCCAAGATATCTTGATCTACATACACATCTTGAATCTTTTGCCATTGAACGTGTATTTCTCCAGGGGCAAAAACTCCTTTTTTGATAGTTATAAAATTTTCTTCTCCTGAATAATAGTATCTTTTAATGTAAGCCTTTACATACAATGAATAAACGAACATTAGAATAAGAAACACAGCGAAAGAACCTAGCAAGGCATATACAAAGACCATATAATTTTCGGTAATATTTCCATTATTCATCACTATTCCTATCAATATTCCAGAAAAACCACCTAAGAGCAAACTTAATATTGCATAGCCAACCATGTTTGAGATAATTTTCTTCCAGAATTTTCTTGGACTTAATGGATATTTTTGTTGCAGGTCACTTTGTAGATTCATGTTTTTTATATTAGCCTTATGGGCTTTAATTTGTAATGCCTTAATAATATCATCAAACCCAAAACAAAAATACAACCAATTTTTCAACTGGTTGTATTTTGTGTATAACCTTGACTATTCCGCTACCACACTCACCTTCACCACCTTTTCAATATCTCTAACCTTTAAAGTAACCTCATGTTCACCAACTTCTTTAATACCTTTGTCAGATACAATAAAATGTGAATCAATGTTTAATGCGTCAGCAAGTTGTTCTTTATGCAAAGCTGCAAACAAGTGACCTTGCTCATTAGCTTTTGCTGTAATAGAGTAAGTCTTTGAAGTAATCTCATCAAGATTTTTGATGACTTCTTCCTCTTTCATTTTTCTATGTTCACCTTCTGCCTCTTTAAGCTTTGCATATTTGGCAATAACAGAATCATTTGCATATTCTGCGAATTTTTTAGGAATAAGGTTGTTTAATGCAAAACCATCCGCTACTGTTACAGCGTCATATTTTTTGCCGATACTGTGAATATCTTTAAGTAAAACTATTTTCATATAAGTATAGAGTATACACTATTTATTCAGGAATTCAACTGCTTTTAGGTATTGGTTGTCAGTTCTCTCTTTGATCTGCAACAGTGTTGTCGAAGTAGCCTTTGGAACCAATACGTCTGGAGTGAGGCCTGATATAGATATGGAATTACCATTGGGTGTTAGCCATCGGGCAATAGTTACTTTTAAGCCTGTTTTTGAAGTTATTTTAATGTATTCTTGTACAGACCCTTTACCAAAACTCTTCTCACCAAGCAAAGTTGCCAACTTATAGTCCTGTAATGCTCCTGCCACAATCTCTGAAGCTGATGCAGATCC
>JAYTDF010000017.1:0-12903 GCA_043736035.1 Candidatus Parcubacteria bacterium | reverse complement strand
AGCACAGGCCATAAAAAGCCGGGCCGCCACCATTTTCATCGGGACGATGGATGGCGGCCTTTTTTTTGCATGTTTTATATGATATTCTTCAAAAAGTAAAACTAGCACAATTATGAAATTTTTTAGTACATTTTTTGCAGTATTAGGTTTATCCACAAGTCATTTACATAAAACATCAACCAGTGTCAACACTTTATCATTCAGCAAGTTTATTCCAGAACCAGATTCAAGTGATGCAATAAAGTTAAAAAAACTTGCAATACAAAAGACTCAATTATCCTTAGAGATAGCAAAACTCTACCCAAATGATAATTTTGCAAAGGAGCCTTGTGTCGAAAAATACAAGACCTGGAAGCATGTTCAGAAGCATAATAGGGCTTTACAAATAAAACCAAAAAAGGTTCCTGTTCATAAACAATCAAGATATAGACAAAGATAGTATTGACTTATGTCGACAAATATGCTAATATATCTAAGTCTAAACATAAACACAGAAGTTGATGCTTGTCGAGGTAACTCATCATAGAATTCACTTCAACCTCCCTGTGTTATCAAATGCTCAGGATTGCTATAAAATCCGAGTCCTTAAAAGACGATTGACCACCTAGTCCCTAATCCGGTACGAAAGTGGTCTTTTTTTTATGTAAATATCTTGACTTTTTTTGAGTTAGGAATATGATTATTGAGTGCACCTTGTGATGCACCTCGGTTGTTTGATGGTGTTTAAAACAAAGAGGTAAAACATATTTGGATGACAGGTCGATAAATCCAAATTGTGCCCCGCTCAAAGTCCCCGTTGGACTGAGGAGCGGGTCTTTTTTTACTTCACCTTATGCCCCAAATTTGCCTGTAATTTGCCTGTAATTTGACTATAATTTGCCTATAATTTGCCTTGCTCTATATATATGTGTTATCACTATATGCATGAGTAAACATTTAGTTATTGTAGAGTCGCCTTCAAAAATAAAAAAACTAGAAGCATTTCTAGGTAAAGATTATATTGTCATGTCATCTATTGGTCACATAAGAGACTTGCCAAAGTCCAATAAAAAAGCCATAGATATCGAGGCTGGATTCATACCCCATTATGAAGTTTCAAAAGGTAAAGAGAAAGTTATACACGACCTAGAGCAGGCACTACACAAAGTAGATGATGTTTATCTTGCATCCGATCCAGACCGTGAAGGAGAAGCTATTGCTTGGCATTTAAAAGAGGCTTTACAGCTTAAGAAACCAAAACGTATAACCTACAACGAGATCACAAAGGAGGCTGTTCTAGAGGCTTTAAAGCACCCTAGAGAGATAGATATGAATATGTTCAGAGCCCAAGAAGCCCGTCGCGTTTTGGACCGTTTGGTAGGATATGATCTATCTGGCCTTATCTGGAAAAAAGTTCGCTACGGACTATCAGCAGGAAGAGTGCAGTCTCCTGCCCTACGTATTGTCATGGAAAGAGAAAGAGAGATTCGCGCTTTCATACCAGAAGCTTACTATGTTTTATATGCAAACCTTTCCCAATCAGGAAATAAAACCAACATACTCAAGTTCACATGTTCTGAGGATATAAAAGATAAAAAACGGGCCGAAACTGTCGTAGAACTCGCAGAGAAAAACAAAAATAATTGGCAAGTTATAGATATCACAGAAACAGAAGTAAAACGTGCCTCTCGTGCCCCATTTATCACTTCAACTATACAACAAGTGGCATCTACTCGTCTTGGATTTTCACCTTCACGTACCATGCGTGCTGCTCAAAAATTATATGAACAAGGTCATATAACATATATGAGAACTGACAGTACCAGCTTAAGTGTTTCAGCATTGGACTCTATAGAAAAATTTATTACAAAAAATTATGACAAAAAATATCTAGATAGAAAAAACTTTGCATCAAAATCTAAAAATGCTCAAGAGGCCCATGAAGCCATACGCCCGTCTGATATAAAAAAAATAAATGCAGGTATATCAGATGATGAGAAAAAACTTTATCGAATGATACACAATAGAACACTTTCTTCTCAGATGAGTGATGCTTTGACTTTGAGAACTAAGATAACATCATCTATCAAGGAATATAAAGCTGAAAAATTCCCAGAATTTTCTCTAAATGGTTCTCGTATACTTTTTGACGGTTGGCTTATAGCAGAACCAGAATCAGCCGGTGAAGATGTTGCAGTTCCAGCACTTGTTAAGGGTATGGGTATGGATTTTATCTCTATAGAAAATCTTGAAAAGTTCACAGAACCACCATCAAGGTACACCGAAGCTGGACTCATCAAAGAGCTCGATAAAAGAGGTATAGGTCGCCCTTCAACTTTTGCATCTATCATGCGCACTCTTGAAGATAGACAATATGTAGAGAAAGTTGGACGTGCATTGAAACCAACAGATACTGGTGATGTGGTTTCTACTTTTCTTGAGGAAAATTTTGCAGACTATATATCTGATTCGTTTACATCAGACATGGAAGATAAACTTGATCTGATCGCAAATGGTGAGGCAAAATATTTACAAACTTTAAAAGATTTCTATGGTCCATTTACAAAAGAAGTGATACTTAAGAGCACATCCGCTAAGATAACCGACCTCGGATCATCAGACTTTTTATGTCCAAAATGTAATGAAGCAATGATAGTAAAGTTGTCACGTAATGGAAAGTTCTTATCATGTTCTAAGTTTCCAGAATGTGATGGCGCACTAACTATTGACGGAGTTGAGATAAAAGATGATGAGCCGATTGGAATAGATCCAGAATCAGGACTACCAATATATGTAAAAACAGGACGATTTGGACCTTATGTGATGCTTGGTGAAAAGACCAAAGAAAATAAAAAACCTCGGATGGCGAGTATTCCGAAAGAGGTTGATTTGGCAAATGTTTCTATGGATCAAGCTTTACTATATCTTTCGCTTCCTCGAGTGCTGGGTGTCAATCCAACAAACGGAAAAGAGGTTATAGCCAATAAAGGACGCTTCGGACCGTATATTGGTTGCGAAAGAGATTTCAGGTCTCTGAAGACACAAGATGTTTATAAGGTGACACTTGAGGAAGCTTTGGAACTTTTGAATACAGCAAAAAAACCGAGAGGGTTTCAGAAGAAGGAAAAAACTGTATAGATAGTATAGAATTTGACTCATTTTTAAAATTTGATATCATATAAACATATCTGAACAGTGGAAAATGTCTAAAAGACGATCGGCGTGCCACGGCAAGACTCATGATGGAACCTGGGTATAAAAACCTCTGCCGTCCATCCAGATCATAAAACATCTCATTTTATGAGGTGTTTTATGTTTATCATTTTTTGGATTTGTTTCTTTTTTCTTTCATATGTAGTAACTATTTCATAATGATTCCAGTCATTTATATATTCTAAAATAATTATAGTACTTAATGACGTATCTAATTTTATATCTTTACATACACCTATAGAATTTAGACTTTTTTCATTTATAAAAACAACGTCAGGATCAAGTAAAACAATCGTAAAACTTTTAATTAAAGTAATAATATCATCAACACCCATAAAATCCTTACCCCTTCTACTCTCAACTATATGTTTTAATGCCTTGTTGCTTATATATACGTCACAGACATCAAATATTTTACATATAAAGTTTAAAAGATTAGGGTTAGTAATAAGATACCCCTTTGGTAACTCAAAATACAACTTTATACGTTCTGATAAATGAAAGTTATTCACCAATAAATTCTACCTAAGTGTAGTTAAAGTATTTTAGAAGAAATGATAAAGTTTTACATACAAAAATAACCTTACATGACATAAGGTTATCAGAATTTATAAAGAAAATTTATCTAGACACTAAACTTCATCACACTATATATATCTGGATCTTCCTCCTCTTCAGTCGCTACAACTACAATCTCATCCCCATTATCATTCACCAGCACCGAGCTCGTATCATTTTCATCATCCAATTTTTCACTTTGCTCATTTTGCAACTTATCCAAGATCTTTTTCAAATCAACAAGATCATAATAGTCGATAGTAATCTTACCACCTTGCTCTTTTGACTCAATATGGACCTTTGTCCCCAACACTTCATTGAACTTATTTTCAAATTCGATAATCTCAGGATTCAATTCTTTCTCTTTTTTTCTCGCTCTTTCTTTAGCAATACGACGAGCAATCATCTCAGATTCACGAACGTTTAATTTTCTTGTTAGTATATCTTGAAAAAGAGTTTCTTGTTCCTCAGGACGGTCCACTAGCATCAGAAGCGGTCTAGTGTGCCCTTCCATAATCCTTTTTTCACCTAGAGCCTGCAACATGTGATCAGGAAGAGAAAGAAGTCTCATACTGTTTGTAACATATTCACGACTCTTACCCATCTTAACAGCAACCTCAGCATGCTTAAAACCAAACTCTTTTACAAGTTGCTGAAAAGCTCTGGCTCTATCTATAACATTAAGATCCTCTCTTTGGATATTTTCTATAATAGCTAACTCTAGTTTTGTTCTAGCATCTTCCTCTTTAGCACGTATGATAGAAGGGATTTGAGAAAGTCCTGCAAGTTTAGCTGCGCGTGTACGACGCTCTCCGGATATCAACTCATAATGCACAACAAGACCGCCGTCTTCTTTTGTGGTTTCAACACGAGTTACAGTTATAGGCTGTAAAAGACCATACATGCGAATGGATTCAGATAAATCTTGCAAAGCAATTTGATCGAAATCTCGACGTGGTTGATATGGATTTGGTTTAATTTTCTCTATATCTATCCAAAATATAGAGTCGCTGTAGTATTGTGACATATATATGAATCTTAACATATTCTTCATCAAAAATTGATATTTTCTTTATGAAAATTTCATGTTTGTATTGGTACTATTTACTTATGCAAACAAAAAAACACGAAGACATACTACATGAATCAATTTATTCATCTGTAATGGAAAATATGTCAAACATTTGTCAACATAGTGATATGGAATACATTATCAGCAAATTGGGAAAACAAACAACTTTTTTAAAATCAATTTGTTTATTGCCCTATTGGTTTTTCAATTGCTTTGAAAATGAAAACAATATTGACATCCAAAATGAATTATTTATATTAGGTAAGGCAAACCTCCAGGCCTGGATCGCATACACTTTATATGATTACATCAGGGATGGAAAAATTGAAAAAGAAAAAATCACCCTCAGTCTTTCAGTAGCTAACATATTTTATCAAAAATCTATCAAAGATTTTTATGATTTAATAGATCATGATAAAACTAAAGTCCAGATCATTAACAATCTTTTGAATACAATTGATACACACTATTTAGATAATAAAGTCATAGATGATATTCACTATCATTTCAAATATATGTGTGACAATTCATACAAAAAATCAATCGGTGCATCTATTGTGACTATGATTATTGGCTGGTTATTAGGATATGAAACCAATAGCAATAACTATATTGAAACATCTGAATTTTTTAAACATTATCTCAACGCCAGACAATTATCAGATGATAATGACGATATGGTTGATGATATGCTACACAATATCTATACACCCGCAACTTTTTTAATGAAAGCACAGTATGGAAGTGACTACATTCATACTATGATGAGATCGAGGATAGATATGAGTATGCGATTAGCACAAGACAGTTTACGCAATATTTCTTTCTTTGATTATGAAAAATTTATGGAATTATATGTCAAAGAGTGTTAATTGTATCAATGACTATGTGAGTGACCTGCATGCTCAAGTGCATGTTCTTCTTTCTCTAATATGGATTTATCTACATGTGTATTATTTTTCAAATGCTTTGTAAGCATATATACAGAAACCATAGTTGTGATCGGTACAGCCAATATTAAACCAATACTCCCTATCATGGTACGAACTATTTCTGTAGAAAATATTTCTCGATTTATTGTTATCCAAGGACTTTCTGTTGTTGCCTGAGAAAATAAAAGTAGTAAAGGTAGCGATGTTCCAACATATGCAATAGCTAAAGTATTGACCAGGGCACCAATATGTTCACGTCCGATTCGAATAGCTCGTTGATAGATAATTTTCTTAGATATATGTGGTGCAATTCGAAGCAACTCCTCAACAGAAATAGCCTGACCTATTGCAACATCATACAAAACTCCCAGAAGACCAATCATTATTCCACCTAAAAGTAATCCCACAACATCAATATTTCCGCCAGCGTTCATATTTAGATACACAACTTCTTCAGAACCAAAACCAGATAATCGTGTCAAGTGGACTGACCAATATGCCAATAGCCCAGTAAATGAAACTGTAGCAATCATACCCAAAACAGCTGATGAAGTTGTTTTATTAATACCGTGAGTTATATAGGACCCAACAATAATAATTAGGGACGAAACTGTAACTGTGACAAGTAGAGGTGAATATCCATGAAGTATTCCAGGTAGAAATACGTATAAAATAAGCAAGAAACTACCGACCAAACTTATGATACCTCGCACACCTTGTATCCCACCAAACACAAAAACAGCAATGAGAAATAAACCAACTAAAAACAACAACTGTGGTAGTCTATAGGGTTCATCAACATTATAATAATCTATTCCATCAACAGAATTTCTTGTATGTTTTAGATAAAATTTCTCCCCAACATTGAGACTCAAGTAATCATTATCAAGAATTATTTCTTTACCTTTCTCTTCACCCTCAAGAATTTTTATTTTTATCGTTTGATTACTGTGTTGAGTATCAGTTCCTGGAACAGAGATCATTTCTTGCTTTATGATATCAAGTACTTGTGCCTTTATAGCTGTTTGCTTGTCAGGAATAATTTCACTGACTTCGGCAGCACGAATGTTTAAAAAAGGCATTGCCAAGAACAATAAAACAAAAAGATATTTTTTCATATCTTATATTTTAGCTTTTATTACAAGATTTACATAGGCCAAACAATTCCAAGGAATGTTTAGTAATACTTTTAAATTTTAACGAATGCACTAAAACTTTTTTTGACAATGGTACGATATCACATTCATCAAAACTTTCTACAAGTCCGCAATCTATACAAACAATATGGTGATGGTGATGTCCTGCCAATTCGTAATATGTAGAATCTTTTTGTAAATCTACACGCTTTAAAATACCAGCCAGTTCGAATGCAGATAAGGTTCTATAAATAGTTACGATATTAACTTTTTGTTTTTTTAAATTTTGATGGATATATTCAGCGTTTATCGGTTTGCAGTCTTTTGAAAAGACATGTAATATGGCAACTCTTGTAGTTGTTATTTTAAAACCATTTGTTTTCAATATATCTGATAAGTCCTTTGACATAAATATATAGTACAATAAATCTTAATTATTCACAATTGCAAATCAGTTGCATTTAAAATACTGTATGCTATATTAAATGCAACTCATTTGCACACAAGGTTGTGTTGCTATGGGGTAAAAAAACAAAACTATGAAAACAATCGTTCGTCTACCGTCCCTGAGCAAGCCAACAGTAATCAAGTCCGCAGGCTGCGGTTGCTCCGGCGCTTGCACATGCGGTGGGGGTTGATACCTCACCTACTCACTGGGTTGGGCACCTAACCGTGCCCTTCCCTTTTTTTATTCACAAATCTATACACCAACAAATACAATATGATAATAGGATTTTTAGGAAAAGGAGGCTCTGGAAAATCTACACTATCGACCAAAGTTACAAACTTTTTGAGCCAAAACAAAAACAACACAGTTCTTGCACTAGATGCCGATTACAACATGGACTTACTTCACAACCTTGAAGCAGGAGATGATTTGAAATTTTTAGGTGATGATGCAAAATTTTTACTTAAAAAAGTTTTAGGAGCTGATGAAAAAGCAATGTATGCAGATTTGGTTTTAGATGAAAATAATGCTAACAAATTTTCAATATCAGATCCTGATGAATTTACTAAAACATATAGTAAAAAAATACATAGGAATTTACACGTGATGGCAGTTGGACCTCATTCTGAGAACGTACTTAATGGCAAAATGTGTTCACATGGTTTAGGTGCTTTACTGAAAGCATACTTACCACTTATAAATGTAAAAGAAAATGAATACATAATCATAGACGAAAAAGCTGGAGTTGATAGTGTTGGAACTGGTATACCATCCGGCTTCAACATGTCTATCATAGTCGTGGAATCAACGATACATGGAGTAAAGGCAGCCAAACAAATATCTAGTCTTTTAAAAAATCACTATGATTTACCTTATGTATATGTTGTAAATAAAGTTAGATTTGAGAGCGATGTTGAATTTATACAAAAAGAACTGGGAACCGAAAACATTATAGACTATATTCCCTTCTGTGAAGAGGTTTCCAACATACATGCAGAAAAAATAATCGATTATGTTAAAAAACATATCGAAAATAATGGTGACAGAAGACTTGAACAAAGCATGAGTAAGTTTAAAAAAATATGTTAAAATAAAAATCATGACTCTAACTTACATTGCAATCTTTGCTTTCCTATCCACCATGTTTGGTGGGTTGATAGCCTTTAAATATAGGAGATTTGTTCATATTTTTTCAGGATTAACTGCAGGAACTTTGCTTGCTATTATTTTTCTTGAAGTTATCCCAGAAGTTATAGAATTAAATGATTCGCCTATTATCCTCCTTTCAGTAATTTTTGGTTTTATACTGTTTCATATAGTAGAAAAAATATTTTCATTACATAATCACCATGAAGACAATCATCAGCACCATGATCATATATCTTCAAAGAAAATCGGGGCGTGGGCACTTATACTTCACTCTTTACTCGATGGTGTCGCCATCGGTCTTGCCTACAACGTGTCCCCTGCCTTTGGACTTGTTGTTGCTATAGGAGTAATTGCTCATGATTTTTCAGATGGGTTCAATACTGTTACCTTAAGCCAATCCAAATCTTTACTTTTTGCAGATGCTATGGCTCCAATACTTGGACTTATCATAGGTTCGTATTTCACATTTCCAGATCAGATTATGAGTATATTATTCGGTTTGTTTGCCGGAGTATTATTGTATGTTTCTACATCTGACATATTACCTGAGGCTCATTGTGACAATAAAAAACACATGACTCAGAATCTTGTGGCCATGGTAGTTGGAGTATTATATATCGTTTTAGTTGTTTCCTTGTAATAAGCGAAGTAAATAAAACAGGTGGGTAATGCTCCCTCAGGAACACTACCCACCTTAACTAATTTCCAACAACATAGATCTGAAAGAGAGGACGTTTTTTCTGATCCCCCCGGACAAAAAAAGTGCATCAACCCTTTCAACAATTTAAATATTATACCTTACAAAAATAAAGTCAAGTGGATTATACCCTTGATATATATTACAATTCAGGAATGATTCAATTTATACAAAAAAACGCTATATATATCATACTTGCACAGGTCGTTGTAGCCATAGCAGGGAGTCTATATTTTTCAGATGTAAAAGGGTTTGAGCCATGTGTATTGTGTTGGTATCAAAGAATATTCATGTATTCCCTATTGCCGATCATTACTATAGCTTTATTAAAAAAAGAAAAAAAGATTTATCACTACACCCTCCCGATGGCAGTACTTGGAATAAGTGTATCAACATATCACAACTTACTTTATACAGGGATTATCAAAAATGAAGGTTTTTGTAGTTCGGGAATATCATGTACAAGTAAGTACATAGAATATTTTGGATTTATAACTATACCTTTTCTGGCACTTGTTGGTTTTACAGTAATTATCATTTTATCAATCATTAATAGAAATTATATAAATAAACAAAACTCATAATATGAAAACAGAAACAAAAGTAATTATTGGAATATCATTAGTAACAATACTCATCATGGTTGGCGGTATCTATATGTTTAATGGTAAGGTTGCAAGTCAACAAGCTGTAGGTGATTATTCCAAATATATTGAAACGGGCTTAAGTTTAGATCTAGCAAAATTAAATCGTCCTGAAAATCCAAAAATTACAGGTCCTGCAACAGCTTCAACAACAGCATCAACTACTCCTATCCACATAACTGAGTTCTTAGACTATGAATGTCCTGCTTGTGCAGTACAGGGTGAATCTCTTACCAAACAATTGCTTGCAAAATACGGGAGCAGAGTAACTATTACACGAAAAATATTCCCTATTCATGGTCAACCATCTATTGATGTAGCACGAATTGTTTTAGCTTCACAGATATTTGGAGGAGAAGTATATCAAAATGTTCATATGAAAGTTTTTGAAACTCAAGGACAATGGGCAATTCTAGGAAAAAAAGACAGAGATGAATTTATTAAAAAATTGATAGTAGGTTTAGGTGTTGATTACGATAAATTATATGCAGAATCTACAAACAAAAAATATGATGAGCAAATAGCACAAGATAAACAAGATGCAAATGATCTGGGTATTAAAGCGACACCGACATTTGTTATTGAAAATTACACACGAATTACAGGAGGTCTTCCGCTTGAGGCTGTCGTGAAATATATTGACACTAAGTAGGTTTAAGTGGTATTATATAATTCAGAAAGGACGCATATGATATCGAAAACATTACCGAGAGATTATCGATCATGGACCGAGTATGATACATATCTAGAAGACTTTTTTCGAAACTTAAGGGAAAAATTGAGTCGTGATATTAAGTATGAAGATTCTTCCCTATCAACTCGGATAAAATTGGAAACTCATCGTCGTAAAACTCACCTAGGTATTTATCTTGATGATTAAAAAGGGACCCAGATAATGGGTCCCAATTTTTTTATGTTCTAGTTAACTACTGCATGATATATCGCCACAATATCCTGCCACACCAAAATCAGCATCTCTTTTGTATATCCAATAAATTCTTTCACCCAACCTTTTGCCAAAAAACCATTGATGTCTATATTTAAAAAACGGAGCAAAATTAATGCCACGAGCACAATTACTATTAATTCCAAGAAACCACCTTCCTGACGTGTAAGCTTATTTTTCATCATGTATGAATGTATTATACCATAGGGCAACCATTAATAAAGTAAAGATTCTTCGAGCGATAAATTTATCATTAAGATTACTTTTAGAAAATAATTTTTGTACATATTCAACATTACAAATATCCTGAATTAGTTTATTTTCTAAAATAAGACTCTGTACTTTTTCACTATCCTTTTTCAGCCAGATATGCCAAGGAGTTGGAAAACCAAGCTTTGGTCTTTTATTTGTTTTTTCGGGCATATCTTGAGCAAAAGCATCTCTTAAGATAAACTTAGTAGTTCCATTTTTATATTTCCAGGCATCGATAAGTCCACTAGCAGCCTCTGACACAACAGTATCTAGGAATGGTACACGAAGCTCAAGAGAATTAGCCATAGTCATCTTGTCTGCTTTTTGTAATATGTCTCCTCTCATCCAGTTATGAATATCTACAAATTGCATGTATTCTGATTCGGATAATTTTGATATGTCCTGTCTCTGTAGGTCAAGTCTTGACGTCAAGTCTTGACGTATATAATTTTTGAAAAGCTTTTCTTTTTCTTTTTCTTTGAAAAGATTTGCGTTTCCTAAATATCGAGAACGAACTGAAGTAAGTGCACGGTTTAGATATGAGACACCAGGCATTGTCGCAAGGAATGGAAATTGTTTAACTATAAAATTTACAATCTTTAAAACTGGGTGCAAAAATATAGTTTTAAACCATTGAGGTTGTCTGCTTACAAGCTGGATGAATTTATTATGCGGTTCTTGATAGATTCCATAACCGCCAAACAACTCATCTGCACCTTCACCAGAGAGAACAACTTTGACTTCTTTGGCAACTTCTTTTGAGAGAAGAAAGAGTGAGATAGCTGACGGATCAGCAATAGGCTCATCAAAATGCCAAACACATTTTTTTAAAGACTCAAAATAGTCTTCAAACGTAACGATAATTTCGGTGTGGTCTGACTTTATAAATTCAGCAAACTCTTTTACATCCTTGATCTCAGAATCTAAATCTTTAAATCCGATAGTATAAGTTTTCAGACTTTTCCCTTGCTCTTTCATTATTCTTTGGGCCAAGAGTGCTATGACAGAAGAATCTACACCAGAAGATAAGAATGATGCTACCGGCACGTCGGCTATCATATGATGTCGTACTGAGTCATGGAGTGCTTTCTTGATGTTTAATCGACTCGCTTCATAATCTGTATCCCTTTCGTCGCGAAAATTCCATTGCCAATATTTTTCTATAGAGTATCCGCCAGTTGTGAGATCGATAGTGAGTGAGTGACCAGGAGCTAATTTAAAAATATTTTTGAAAAATGTTTCTGGGTTTGGATTGTATTGAAAAGATACATAGTCGTAAATAAAAGACGTATTAACTTCACGTTTTATGTTTTTATCTTCTAGGATTGATTTTATCTCTGAGGCAAAGCTTGTGATTTTATTATTTTCCAAATGATAGTACAACGGTTTAATACCAAAATGATCCCGAGCGATAAATAATTTGTTTTTTCTTTTATCGTGAATAGAAAATGCAAACATGCCACGAAGTTTTTTTGGAAGTTCTGTCCCCCATTCTTCATAGCCATGAACAAGTGTTTCTGTGTCAGAATGAGTTTTGAAGATATGGTTTTTATTTTCTAATTCTTTTCTGAGTTCTAAGTGGTTATATATCTCTCCGTTGAATACCACTGTTACTGTTTGATCCTCGTTAGATATCGGCTGTTTTCCGTGAGCAATATCGATAATCGAAAGACGACGCATACCCATAGAAAATCCTTCAGCAAAAAACATACCATCATCATCCGGTCCGCGATGAATAATACAAGACCGAGATCTCTTAAAGCGATCTCTTGATTGTATTATTCATCGCGGACCTGATGATGATGGTATGTTTTTTGCTGAAGGATTTTCTATGGGTATGCGTCGTCTTTCGATTATCGATATTGCTCACGGAAAAC
>JAYTDF010000016.1:0-2531 GCA_043736035.1 Candidatus Parcubacteria bacterium | reverse complement strand
TAAGACAATTAGTAGATGAAAATTAATCTATTTTTTAATAAAATACTTTACTGCATTAGGTCGTCTGTGAGGACAACCTGGCCAACAACAAGGCCGGCGCTTACCTTTACGTAAATCTTCGCAAAGTCTTTGTAGGTGTTTAATTCGTGTTTCTTTCTTTTTAACAATCGTGATCCAACAAATCCACTCATTTCGAGCGAGCGGTGTCAGCCTCTCCCAAATTTCTAAAACATCATTATTTAATTTTAGTATTGCACTGAGGTCACTTGGCATTTTGTGTGCAAAATCAATAATGACTTTCTGTTTAGTCATAAGTAAATTGTATCATAATTCTGAACATGCTATAAGGTACCCTGAAATACGTTAAATATGCCTCTAAAGCTGTGACCTTAAATAGAGTCGGTCCTTACAGGACCAGTACACCTTTACCATTTTCTCAAACTCTACGAGTTCTCAAAAATATAGCAAAGCCTTTCGACTCTCCGTTGCAATGTGCGTCGGCACATTGCTTGGGCACACATTCGCAAAACAAAAAACCACCCGAAGGTGGTTTTGCTCATGTGACCCCACGGAGAGTCGAACTCCGCTTAACAGATTGAAAACCTGCTGTCCTAACCGATAGACGATGGGGCCTTATGTATTTGTTGTATTATAACAACAAATAAGGGATAAAGCAAATTACATATTTGGCATAGGTTCAATCCCTAATTCTCTCAAATTGTTATCAAGTTTTGCTATTTCAAGTTCAAAACCTGCAACAGTTTTTTTATACGTTGCTTTACCTAATTCATCCTCAGGAGCACCATCCATTTCAAATTCAAGTTTTTTGTTCATAGCTTTTTCTCTCGCAATCTGAACATCTTTAATTAATAACTCCTGTGACTGCTCGAGACTTAAGTCTTTCGTGTTTTCATCACTTGAATGTAATTTTTCTTCAAGTGCTTCAGGATCTACCCAAACACCTTCTGGACCTTCATGGTTTATATTTATCATACTTAATATAATACCCTAAAACTCTCATAAAACCATTTGCCTCACACAAATCTTTATGCTATATTATGGACCATGTTAAACATAAGACTACAACGTGTTGGAAGAAAAAACGACCCATCATTCAGACTAGTGCTGATCAATTCAAAGTATGCTGCCAGAAGTGGTAAGGCTATTGAAGTACTTGGATCTGTTGATTTTCGAAAAAAAACTATAGATAAAGAGTCATTCAAAGCTGATAAGATCAAGGCATTTATCAAAGATGGTGCTCAGCTATCTCCAACAGTGCACAATCTATTTGTGAATGCGGGTATTGTGGAAGGTAAAAAGAAAAACGTGTTACCTAAAAAGACACCTCAAAAGAAAGAAGAAGGTAAGAAATAATCTATTATATAAAAACAACACTACTATACATTGTGTTGTTTTTTGTTATAATAAGGTTATTAATAAATAAACAGTAAATCAATACAAACATATGCAACCAACAATAGACGACACACAATTTCTCCTCAACATAATAAAACCTCTAGTTGAAGACCAAGAGAATATTAAAGTTGTTAGAACAGTTGATGAAATGGGGGTTTTGTTGACTCTAGAAGTTAACAAAAACGACATGGGTAAAATCATAGGTCGTGAAGGTTCTACAGCGAAAGCTATCAGGACATTGCTTAGAGTTTTCGGAATGAAAAACAACTCTCGTCTAAACCTTAAGATCAACGAGCCGACTGAGGTCGTATAGACATTATTAAATTAATTAATTAAAGTAAAAAAAATGGAAAATTTTAAAAAAAAACATGATGAAGGTGAAAAAAAAGCACCTACAGAGGAACTGCCTACATCTTTAATAGATGTAGAGACAAATGTCGAAAAAAGAAAAGTAATTGAAAATGGAAATATTCGAGTTAAGATTATTGATCTCGGAGAAGGGAGAACTGGAATCTGGGTAGGAGATAAAACACTTGTTGAAGAATCTGGTAATGGAAGGATAGAATATATAATTATTGAAAAAGACGGCACTGTGTCTAGTCGGGCAGGAAGTTCTTTGTAATAGTTTAAATAATTAAATCAGATTAGCTGCTAAACCCGAGAATAAAATAACCTATACTTTTTCGTATAGGTTATTTAATAGCTCATTAGAAAAGGTTACGCAACCAGCCCTTCCATTAACCTCCGATTCTTACTCATAATATCACGTTTTAATTGTTTAAGTCTCTGTATCATAATGGCTGGATTTAATATCACATGAGCTTGTATTAGTTTCTCTTTGATATCTTTAGTCACATCTTCCTTTCCTAATACTCTTCGGTACGGTGTCTTTGCGACTGCCTGATAGATTTTTCTGTGCATCTTTGTTTGTTGTTCTAATTCGTCGAGTATGATCTTCTTGTCTTTTTTTGTTGTTATATGGATGAACCAACGGTAATAGTATTATGAGCTATAACGAAATGTATACTTTTATATTTTCCTATAGTATAATTAATTCAATTAATAATAATAAAATAAAATAAAAATATGATAAAATATATTGTACTAATTGGAAT
>JAYTDF010000015.1:0-3591 GCA_043736035.1 Candidatus Parcubacteria bacterium | reverse complement strand
AGATATTAAAAATAAAAGAAGAGTTATTCGGGCTATAGAGATTATTACCGAATTAAAATATATTCCAGAAATAAAAATTAATAATAAATATGAAAATATTATTATTGGACTAGATACTGACTATGAAGTTTTAAAAGAAAAAATAAAGACTCGAATTGATAAAAGATTAAAAGATGGAATGATACAAGAGGTAGAAAATTTATTAAAAGAGAATAAGATAACTCATGAACGATTACAAAAACTTGGACTTGAGTATAAATTTATTTCTGATTACTTGACAGGCATATTGACACTCGATGAGTTTAAAGAAAAGTTATATTTTGCAATCATTCACTATGCAAAAAGACAAAAAACTTGGTTTAAAAATAATAAAGAATTAAAAGAGAAAATTGTTTGGTTTGATACACAAGATGAGGAGTTTGAAAATAAAATAAAAGAATTACTTATATAAATTTATCTTTCTGTTAATACTATTTAAATAAAAGGTAATGTACTATTGATAATTTTATAGTTTCTTTAACAATACTTTATCAGTGTTTTTGTATTATATTTAGATGAATATAAATATATACGACGAATGGAATGAAAAAAAGAAAACTATAAAAGATGTGTATATTTTTATCAGAGAAAGAGATATCTGGTGGTGTAAAATTGGTAAAAACGTAGGACAAGAACAAGATGGAGTTGGTGATAATTTTTCTCGCCCTGTACTAATTCTTAAAAAATTAGATGGTAAAACTTGTATCATATTACCCTTAACTACGCAAGAAAATATAGGAACTTGGTTTTATGAGTTAGAGAATGTGAATAATAGGAAAAACTGGGTGATGTTAAACCAAGTAAAATTAATTTCTATCAATAGATTATATTACTATATTGGGTACATAGATGTAGAAGACTTCACTAAAATAAAAAAGCAACTAACATTACTATTAGAGCTTTCTTAATGTAGTCACCAAATCTTTCGATTTGGATAATTGATTCGCTTTCGGAATCGAATGTAGGAATACATGTATAATATCAAAAGCAAAAAACATGTCAAGTTATTATTCAGACTTCCATCTAGCAACTATTCCACACGGTAGTAATTTTCCAGTTGAGTCTTCTATTGTTAACTCCTTACTTTCAACTTTTCCTTTTGTAAATATCGCTTCCAAGTTCTGTTTATAGGCAATATGAGAATATCCGCTGGCATATCCATTTACTATGAAAAATAAAGCATCAGGTGCTAATAGTTTTGCAGTCTCTTGTACGAAGTCAACGAACTGCTCTTCAAGTTTCCACACTTGCCCTGCTGCACCACGGCCAAATGCTGGTGGGTCCATAATTATTCCTTGATAGGTATTTCCTCTTCGTAATTCTTTTTTTACGAATGCAAAAGCATCATCCAATATCCAGCGAATAGGTTTATCTTTAAGTCCGGACAATTCTGCATTTTTCATACCTACACCGATAGATGGTTTCGATGCATCAACGTGTGTGACTTCCGCACCTGCATTCGCTGCAACTAATGACGCACATCCAGTATACCCAAAAAGGTTTAGGACTTTGATATTTTTATTTTTTGCCTTTAAATTTGTTCGGGAAATAACTTCATCCATGTATTTCCAATTATCATACTGTTCAGGGAAAATTCCTGTGTGCTTAAATGGATTTAGTTTGATACCACATGTTAAATCTTTAAAAAAAGTAATGGAAAAATCACCAGGCAAATCTTTATACGTTTTCCAGATTCCACGTTCATCTCGTTTTCCACTTTTGTCTTCGACGAACTTTGCGTCGACTGTATCCCATTCGAAGGTTTTGGTCTTAGGCCATAGTGCTTGAGGGTCAGGACGGTCCATGATGTAGCCGTTGTATGATTCGAGCTTGCGTTTATCTCCAGTGTCGATGAGGGTGTAGTTGAGGTCTTTCATGGAGTTATGGTAGCATAAAATGGAAAGTTTTTGATAGTGTGATTTAGTTATTTACCTTTGAGAAAATAGTAGTCTCACCATGATAGTCCACATGTGTCATTTTTTTCCAATCAATCAAGATATCATTGCTGCTTGCTGATGCGGGTTTAATAGTAAAGAGTACATCACCTTTTTTATACTTTTTATATGAATCATCCATACTGCCATTTACATCTCCAGAATCGAAGACAATATTTACTTTATCTCCTGAAGATACTCCATTTGCATAAATATTCGCACTGCCAACTTTTGGAAAATTTATATTTATTCCTATAGCCCCTACACCTGTATCATTTTTTATAGTTACCTTGTACTCATTAGGTGAAATAAGTATTCCAGTTGCCCCGGTCCCGTTAACTACATCATTAAACAAATACGTTCCTTTGACAATCTTCATTGTTTCTAGTGGAGGATTCACCCCAATCTGGACTATACTCCTGCCATCATACTTATATGTAACAGTGCGAACAATTTTTCTATGAGCCTCATCACATATAGAATCAGGGCATTCAAGCGCTGTGCCGGTAAGCGAAATTATTCCGTCTTTTATTGTGATATTTGTTACATTGGATTTAATTGCACTCGAAGCCCTGTATGCTGGTTCAAAACTGCTATTCATTAAAATCTCTGTGCTTTTATTATTGAGATTGAAAACGAGTGATAGATCTACAGTACAAGAAGCTCCTGCGCAATAAAAATATCGAACGATAGCATCCTCATATCCATCCCCATTTACATCTCCTCTAGCTACAACTTCAGCACGATCATCATCTTTTATAAAATCCTTCAAGAATGCCGAATCAGGCAAGGTATTTTTACTTTCAGATTTAATGTTTGTAGTAGTTGCCATTGTTGAAGTACCCTGAATATCAGTGATCACTCCGACCTCCTCAACCTTAACCTCATTCTTCTGCTTCGAGTAAAAATAAACTCCGCCGCCAATTCCTGCTAAAATTAATATTGCTAATAAGATAGAAACGAATCCGCTTTGGTTATTTATTTTTTTTATACAATAAGTATACAGCCAAAAAATTATTTCGTCACCTGCACAAGTGAAGAAAATTTTAAGAAAGGCTTGACGGAAGACCTTTAGGTCTGAGTCAGAGGAAAATCCCTATCGTCTAACGATAGGGATTATTCTGGTCTTTCTGTGAAATTTTCTGAGCTTGTGCCGCTAGCGGGAATCGAACCTACATCTACCCCTTAGGACAGGACTGTTCTATCCATTGAACTATAGCGGCTTCTGACCCATGTCAGTTTATTGTTGAGCCTTCGTCCCAGAAGCAGCCTTCATAGCAGCTTGTTGCTCAGCCATCATTCTCTCTGCATCAGCTTTTGAAATAACCTCAACAACCTCTACATCAAAAATAAGAGTTGAATTTTTTGGTATTACAACTTTTTTAGTTGCCGGATCTTTTATCTCTTCTGCACCGTATCCTTTATCAGGAGTTATAGTAAGCGTTTTTTTATCCCCTTTTTTCACTCCAACAAGCCCTTCATCCCATCCTTTTATAACTTGCCCAATACCCAATTGAAACACAAGTGGTTGACCTCGTTTATATGATGAATCAAATTCTGTTCCATTAGCAAGTTTACCTGTATAGTTAATAACTATAACGTCCCCCGCTTCTGCCAC
>JAYTDF010000014.1:0-2869 GCA_043736035.1 Candidatus Parcubacteria bacterium | reverse complement strand
AAAATATATGAACATAAAAAAACAGTTAAAACAAAATAAACACCACGAAGGTACTTCTGTTTTGCTAAAGCAAAACAAGTCGAAAAAGGGTTTTACCCTTATCGAAATACTAGTAGTAATCGGTATCATTGGAATACTGGCCACAGTAGTTTTAGTGGCAGTAAATCCAAATCGTCAATTTAAGCAAGCCAGAGATTCTCAGCGTGTTGCCAACATTAACACCCTGTTAAATGCATTAGGTCAGAATATTGCAGATCATCAAGGGAACTTATTTTGTGATGGTTCAATAATGCCACTTGCAACATCTAGTTACTTTATCAGATCAGGTCCAGGAAGCTTTGATATTGCGACATGTCTCACTCCTGACTATATTCCAAAGCTTCCATATGATCCGAAAAAAGAGGGGGCACATTATACAAACGAGGATGATTATGACACTGGGTATCAACTTCGTGTAGGTGATGATGGACGTCTTTCGGTTGTTGCTCGAAGTGAGATTAATGTGGGTGATGAAATCATTGTTACTCGTTAATGTATAACATCACTTGAATTACAAATGGATTAATGTTATATTGTATGAATTATGAAATTATTATCGTCACTCAAAAAAGCAGATCTTCGTCAAGGTGAATTTATTGTACGTCGTGGAAAGCATCTATATCGTATTAATAAGGCAAATCGTAAACGAAACGCAAAACAAGGCTAAGCCTTGTTTTTTGTTTAGGTGTGTAGCAAATTTAAAAGACATCATGATTATAGCGATTGTGGTGTCTTTTATTATGTTTGAAATGTCTTATATGTCCTTTATAATAATGGCTAAGTTAATATTACTTCAAATCGATTGTCCTTGACAAGGTACTTGACTCTTATTTGACTTATATTAACAAACATGATACAAATATGAAAAACATATGGCACATACTTCAACACCTACATTTTCATTTAAGGTGAAAAATGTAACTAAAAAACTATTATCAGCTATACCCGAACGCTCAAGGGTTATTATCTCACATCGTTTTGGACTTGATAAAAGTATTGAGAAAATGACTCTTGAGGCTATTGGGGAAAACTATGATATTACTCGTGAAAGAGTGCGACAGATAGAAGCTAACTCTATAGTGACAATTAGAAAATCTCAGGTATTCAAGGAAGAAGCTAAAGTCTTTGATGAATTGGCTCTGTATATCAAAAAGATCGGAGGTATTATCGCCGAGCATGATTTGTTAAATCATTTGTCAAAAGATGAGTCGACTCAAAATCATTATCATTTTCTATTGATTATTGGGGATCAATTCAAGAAAGAGAAAGAAACTGAAGAATTTCATCACCGTTGGCATGTAGATTCAGAACTATCAAAGAAGATACATGATGCTCTAAAAAAACTATACTTAAACTTAGATGATAACTCTCTGATCCCTGAAAATGAAATGATCAAAGCGTTCATGGATAATGTAAAGGATATATCAGACGAATTAAAAAATGATGAGATATCAAAGAGGTGGTTACGTATTTCAAAACATATAGACAAGAATCCTCTGGGTGAATGGGGAAAATCTGCTTCAACGAATGTCAAAGTTAAAGGTATTCGAGACTATGCATACCTAGCAATGAGAAAACATGGGTCTCCGGTACACTTTAAGGAAATAGCTAAATTGATACAAAATGTATTCGGCAAAAGAGCACATGAAGCTACAACTCACAACGAGCTTATAAAGGATAATAGATTCGTTCTAGTTGGACGAGGGTTATATGCCTTGGCTGAATGGGGATATGTATCAGGTGTGGTGAAAGACGTTATAGTCAAAGTTCTACATAAGTATGGTCCAATGACTCGCGAGGAGATATTTGACAAGGTGATGAAAGAGCGATATGTGAAGGAAAACACTATTTTGGTTAATCTTCAAAACTCAACTGCTTTCAAAAAAGATTCATCAGGTAAATATCACGTAATAGCTGAAAAATAAACTTGATTCACAATATTATTTGTGCTATGCTTTTCTTACTATTTATTAATCAAACAAAATCAAACAAACGAAACAAATTACATGCGTATACTAGGTATCAATCTTAACGATAATCAAAGAATAGAAATGGCATTAACAGCAGTCTTTGGAATTGGACGCTCACGTGCACATACAATACTGGATAAAGCTGGTATTGAGTATGGAGTAAAATCTAAAGATCTTTCCGTTGACGAGGAAAACAAAGTTCGTGCTGAAATTGAAGCTTTTAAATTGGAAGCTGATCTAAAAAGAGAGATCGGGACAAACATTAAAAGATTAAAAGATATCAAATCTTATAGAGGAACAAGACATGCAAAAAGATTGCCTGTACGTGGACAACGAACAAAATCAAACGCTCGTACACTAAAGGGTGTTAAAAAGACTATGGGTTCAGGTAAAAAGAAAGAGACCAAAAAATAAAATAAATTAAATAAAATAACTAACATTCATATTATGGCAAAAACAATAGTTAAAAAAACAGCAAAAGATGCAAAAACATCAGCGAACAAGTTGAGTAAAAGAAAAATGGCATATGCTATTTTGAATATTCAATCTACATATAACAATACAAAGGTTGTATTAACAGATGAAAAAGGAAATCCAGTTGCATCTTCATCATCAGGATCGCTTGGATTTAACGGAGCTAAAAAAGGAACTCCGTTTGCTGCTGCTAAGATTGGAGAGGTTTTAGCTGATAAAGCTATTATGATGGGGGTTAAGGAAGTTGGTGTTGTTATCAAAGGAACAGGTTCGGGCCGTGAGTCAGTAGTACGTTCATTTATATCAAAAGGTATTTCAATCGATACTATAAAAGATAGAACTCCTGTGCCACATAATGGTCCAAAGCCGAAAAAGCCTAGAAGAAT
>JAYTDF010000013.1:0-12463 GCA_043736035.1 Candidatus Parcubacteria bacterium | reverse complement strand
ATCAATACAGCAATAAAAAGTCCAAGCATCAGAATATTGGAAAGTAATTGATTTAAAATTGGACCTAATTCTGCCCACCCACAACCACCTTTTAATTTATTTTCAAAACATTTTGATAGACCTGAGAATAATTCCATACAATTATAATATCATATTATCTTACTAAATATAATCTATCTAATCTCTCAGATGCATCATTAATAGCATCAGAGATATTTTGTGTTCCGCTTACAATTGCTGTTATCATTTTAGATAGAATCTCATCTGTTGAATATGCATCGGGGTCAAGCCATGTCTCAGCATAAATTGCAGAATTATTTATAACTGCAGCATCAACATTAGTTTTAGCCAATTCTGATTTTAATAAAACATCTCGTCGGGCTGATGCCAGGTGTATTGAATCTGATAGTGACTTGTTCATTTGAAATGTGTCAAAAAAACTCATCACACTTTGATATGTTGCATTTGGATTTTTTGAAGTCACCATAAACCCGAGTGAATACACTTTTCCCTGAGTAACTTTTTTGTCTGGATATGCTTGAGGTATTGAGGCTATTGCAAAGTTTAGGTTTGGGTTACGTGTTCTCATATATTCAACTTCAGATCCTGGTCCAAAATAAATTGCCAAATCCCCGCTCAAAAAAGCTTCACGAGAAGATTTGAAAGATTTATTCCATGTATACGACGTCTTTGTTGGATTCGCAAATTCTGTATAGTAAATCATGACTTCGCGAGATAATCTACTTGATGTTGTTTGATTAATCAAACCTGAAACATACACACCTTGTTCAGGATCATAAAAGGATAGTTTTACTCCTACTTGAGCCAACATGGCAAATACTATATCTTTAGCATGATCAATGTTTCCATACTCACCTAAGGCAGTATAGGCTCTATCAATAATACCGTTATCTTGTTTACGAACGACCTTTTCGGTAAGATTTGCAAATTCAACCCAATCTTTTGGTGGTATTAAAATACCTTCAGATTTTAATAAATCAACATTATAATACATAACCAGTGGATCAATAAGAATTGGAAACGCTTTTATACCATCTTGTACTGTAAACTTTCTTGCTAAATCTAAATAGGTATTTGTATATTGTTCAGCAGTAATTGTTGTGTTCGGGATGGTAAGTAATTTATTTATCTGATTATAATACATATAATCAGGGAAAATGATCGCATCAGGACCATTGCCTTCAGCTATCGCTTTTAATATAGCTTGTTCAAATCCCTGCTCTGGATACTCTATATATGTAAAGCTTGGATCTTGCCCTTTAAGTCTAAATGACTCAAGACCAGCATCAACATTTGCTTTTGGTAACACACCCCAGATTGTTGCTTTATAGTTGGATCCACCAATACCAGTTTTACCCGTAGCAAACATCGCAATACCAATGATTCCTATAACCAGAAAAACAACTATTGTTAAAACCTGAAATATATTTAAATCTTTAGATGAGCTCATATATGTTTTGTTTATTAATTTTTTATTAACTTTGTTGAGTGAGCAAAATACGTGTAGTACACATGTATTCAGAGCTCTGTGTAGAGATATTGATATTATACCCCTATAACTGATGCGAGGCTATCACCTTCACGCAATTTCATTACTCGCACCCCTTGTGTGTCCCGACCAAGATTTGGAATCTCTTTTAATTCACATCGGATAACTTGACTCTTCTTGCTTATAGCCACAATCTCATCTAACTCCGGTGTTACCACTTGGGAAGCAATAAGATCACCAGTTTTGTCAGTTACTTTGAAAGTTTTTATACCTGATCCACCTCTTCCTTGTATCTTATACTCTGAAAGTGATGTTTTTTTACCATATCCGTTCGCTGACACAGTCAAAAGCTCAGCATCATCTTTAGATCCAAACTTAACTGGTATTGCACCTATGATATACACTTCTTTATCAAGCTTCATAGCACGAACTCCGCCTGCCGCGCGCCCCATCTCACGTATCTCGTTGATAGAAAAACGTATTGATTGAGCATCAGTTGCAACCAATATCATACTGTCTTTTTCATTTACAAAAGAAGCCTCAATCAAACTATCACCCTCATCCAATGATATAGATATGATACCACTACGTCTCACGTCACGGAACGATGAAAGATTTACACGCTTTCCTGTACCAAGTTTTGTGATAAGCATGAGAGATATATCATCAACTTTCTTGATCTCTTTTGGCATGGGTAGTATGGATGTGACTTTTTCATCCTGAGCAAGTGAAAGAAAATTCATGATAGACTTTCCACGTGTTGCCCGCTTTCCTTCTGGTATATCATACATCTTTATCTGATAGGCCTTGCCTTTATCTGTGAAGAACAATAGCTCGTTGTGCATAGTTGCTGAAATGAGATGCGTAATAAAATCTTCTTCTTTCACATCAACATCCACTACACCTACACCCCCTCTTCTTTGTTTTTTATATTCATCTGGATTTGTACGCTTTATATATCCACCTGCAGTCAAAACAAGTACAGACTCTTGATCAGGTATAACGTCTTCAACTCCAACGTTTGCAACTCCACCTTTGACAATACGAGTTCGTCTAGCGTCACCAAATTTTTCTTTTATAGCATCTGATTCATCTTTTATAATAGTTAAAATTCTTGAAGTATTTTTTAAAATATCTTTCAAATCTTTGATGATCTCTTGTAGAGCCTTGAGCTCATCTTCAATCTTTTTTCTTTCGAGAGACGCAAGACGGGCCAATTTCATCTCTAATATCGCAGTTGTTTGTCTGTCTGAGAATTTGAATTCTTTCATCAAAGCAATATGGGCTGATGGCGTATCTTTGCTTTTTTTGATGATAGCGATGATCTCATCTATATGATCTAGTGCCTTTTTAAGACCGAGTAGTATGTGCTCCCTATCTTCTGCTTTTCTGAGGTCAAACTCTGTTCGACGTCTGATAACTGTTTTTCTGTGTCCAACAAAATTTTCAAGAGCTGACTTAATGGACAAAGTTTGAGGTACTCCATCTACCAGAGCCACTAAGTTATAGTGGAAAGTTGATTCTAGTTGAGTATGTTTATACAAATAGTTCAAAATGTTCTGTGGATACATACCGTTTTTAAGCTCAATAACGATACGTATATCTGACGTTGACTCATCTCTGATATCTTTTATACCTTCAAGTTTTTTGTCTCTAACAAGGTCAGCTATAGCTTCGATAAGCGATGATTTGTTTACTCTATATGGTATAGAGTTTATAACTATCTTTGATTGCCCCGCTTTTTCTTCTACTATTTCTGCTTCACCGCGCACAACTACACCACCACGACCGTGAGTACATGCATGTTCTATGTCTTTTTGGTTAAATGCTATAGCTCCTGTTGGAAAGTCTGGTCCTTTTATAAACTGCATCAAATCCAGTACTGTTGCCTCTGGATTGTCAACAAGATGTTTTACAGCATCCATAACTTCGTTCAAGTTGTGTGGTGGAATGTTTGTGGCCATTCCTACAGCAATACCTAAAGTACCGTTAAGTAAAAAGTTTGGTACTTGAGTTGGCAAAACTGAAGGTTCTTTTCGCGTACCATCATAGTTTGGCCGAAAATCCACAGTATCTTTATCTAAATCAGCTAAGATATTAAGTGATATCTTGTTTAACTTTGACTCTGTATAACGAGAAGCAGCTGCAGGGTATCCGTCAACGTTTCCAAAGTTTCCTTGTCCCCATATAAGTGGATATCTCATGTTAAAATCTTGTACCATGTTCACCATAGTTTGATATATAGCAGCGTCACCGTGTGGGTGATAATTACCCATAGTTTCTCCAACTACTTTAGCTGACTTTTGGAACTTAGCCGTTGGTAAAAGTCCAAGTCTACTCATAGCAAACAATATACGTCTCTGCACAGGCTTCAATCCATCCCTAATGTCAGGTAAGGCACGATCTGTGATAACACTCATAGCATAGTCAATATATGACTCCTCCATCTCATCTACAATGTTTCGTTGGATCACGTTCTGATGCGGTACGATTTCAGCTTCTTCGGTGTTTTCACTTGCAATTTGATTATTTCGTGGCTTTGGCATATGAGGGTGATTATAGCATATTCTGCTTTATCTTTCCATACAAATATGAGATTATAACGGTACACATTATGAACAATACAACCAGAATCCTAAGTATAGAAACAAGCTGTGATGAAACTGGAATATCTATTGTTGAATACAATGAAAATTCAAACAAGTATACAGTTTTGGCTGATTCTCTCAATAGTCAAATAGAAATCCATAAAGAATTTGGAGGTGTATTCCCTATGGTTGCAAAACGAGAACATGGTAATAACTTGACAGGACTATTGACATCTTGTCTTGAAAAGATAGTGTCAAGTAATGAGTCAAGTATTGATACAAAAAATATAGATTTTCAATTAATAAGTAGAGAAAACGAATTAACGGAGAAATTAAAAAATGAACTTGAAAATAGCAATTCCCTACTTCTCAAAATTCCAAATATAGATTACATAGCAGTAACCCGTGGACCAGGACTGGAACCAGCCCTTTGGGTAGGCTTAAGCTTTGCTAAATTTTTATCTACCCTTTGGCAAAAACCATTACTTCCTATAAACCATATGGAAGGACATATCTCGTCAGTTCTTATGGAATCAGTGATTATTGAATTTCCTAGCCTTGCACTACTTATTTCAGGAGGACATACCGAACTTGTAGATGTAGAAAATTGGGGAAAATATAACATCATCGGTAAAACCCGCGACGACGCAGTTGGTGAAGCGTATGATAAGGTAGCACGAATACTTGATCTCTCCTATCCGGGTGGTCCATTAGTCGCCGGAAAAGCCCAGAAATTGAGAGATGCACATAATGAAAACCATATTCAAGCCTTAAAAGCTATACACAACATAAAACTGCCTCGCCCAATGATACATAGTCAAGACTTGGACTTATCTTTTTCCGGACTCAAGACTGCCGTTCTATATTTGGTTCGAGACTTAAAGAAAATGGAAAATAGTGAAAAGTTGCCTGAGGAAATAGTTGACTTGATCTGTCACGAATTTGAAAACTCTGTTACAGAAGTCTTAATCAGCAAGTTAAATTTTGCCAATAAGACATATAATAAAAAATATAAAAATCTTATAGTTGCTGGTGGAGTAATAGCCAACGAATTTTTAAAAGAAAAACTACAGCTTTGGTGTACTATACACAATATTCATTTTCTCAAACCTGAAAAATCCCTCGCTACAGATAATGCTGTTATGATCGCATTGGCTGCAATTGTTGGTCTTAAAAACAAATATGTGCAAATCATTAACCCAAATGACACAGAATTTCCAGCACTCACACCTGATGGAGATTGGTCTTTGCATACTGTATAATATGTATATGCATATCTATACTGAAATAGTGCTTATACTCCATAGCAGTTTTACCGTTTTCTTTTATGCACTTATTGGTGGACTTATTCCTTCACTTATATGGCTTTGGTTTTGGTTACATGAAGATAATAAACATAGAGAACCAAGAAGAATTATTTTACTTATTTTTTTACTCGGGATGGTGGGTGCATTTGTTTCCTTATTCTTCCAACATGTATTTAATTGGTATTTTAATTGGTATACAATTGATGTGACAAATTACAAAACAGTTAATTTGATCTTTGTTATCATCGAAGAGTTTGTAAAGTTTGTTTGTGCATACGTTATTTTCTTTAGAACAAAATTATTTGATGAACCGATAGATGCCTTTTTATACCTTATGACTGCTGCTATTGGTTTTGCCGCTATGGAAAATATATTGTATTTGATAAAACCACTTCTTGCAGGACAAACAATCGATTTAATAATTAATTCAAATATTAGGTTTATTGGTGCAAACTTACTCCATGTTGCATCAAGTGGATTGTTGGCTTTGTGTATAGGCTGGTCGTTTTGTAAAAGACCAGTTGTTCGAGAGGCTTATATATGGATCGGTTTGATAGTGGCAATTTTAGCACACTGGCTATTTAATATTTTTTTATTAACATCTGTAAATTCTATAATTTTTGTATTTTTTGCTGTGTGGATTGTGATTATTTTTATAATTCTAAGCCTTGAAACACTTAAACAGATAAAGTGTAGGGTGTAATCGTGCGTTGGACAAGTTTTTTGAATTTGATAAAATAGTAAAAGTAACAGGCAGGAGGCGAAAAAGGTCCGTTAGACCGTGGATGTAAAAGTCCTTATCCTCTCTGCGCCGGTGCCCTGTCGCATGGAGCAAAAATGCTCTTAATCGGGCATTTTTGCTTTATCTATTTCGATTTTATCTTTCAATAAATTAAAGATGAATATACTGTACTTATTCGAAAAATCTATGTAGGACCTAATTGAACCAGCTATAAAATCGGCCAGGCGTATCAAAGATTCTTTTTTATCGTCAACTATTTTCAGTCCATACACTTTAATACCCCTATCCCTAAGCAAACTTTTTAACTCTTTTTCATATTTTTTATTCTTTTTTCCATCTATAAACATGTACGAAACACCTGAATTTTTCACAAATTCGAAGAGGGAAATCTTTAAACCTCTATCAGGCAAAAGTGGTTTGCTGTAAACCATAGCTTTTACCTCAAAATCTAAATCTTTTATCTTTTCAGCAAATTTTAATCTTAATTTCCATGGCATTTCATTCCAATGTGTGTATGAGATTTTAAGTTGTTTTTCAATTTTTGTAATTTCGTTTGATACGTCTATCTGTTTATTAAATTCAATATATAAAGACACATATACACTATCCCCTGTTTGTGAGCTTATTCCTGATTCATCTATGTAAATAATTTTTGTCATAGAAAAATATTAGCAAAACATAGATAAAGTTCTCATAAAGAAACTCTAAAGAAGTAAAAGCACTTGCACATCTGCCTGTAAACATTTAAAATAGATATATGAACAATACACGCAAATCATTTTTACAAAGACTGACTGGTAGCTTCAAAGAGGAGGATGAAGAAGCTATAGAAAAAATGAGTCAAGTTAATCGCAAATCTTTTAGTAGTTTAAAAGATTTGGATGATAGGGATGACGATGATGACATACAAGACGAAGATGAAGATGATACTCCGATTGCAGTAGAAGGACAATTGGGGATTGATCTCTTTGAAACTCCAGTTGAAGTTATAGTTAAAACTATGATTCCTGGAGTACGAAAAGAAGATATTGATATTTCCCTATCACGTGATATGTTAACTATCAGAGGTGAAAGAAAAGATGAAAAAACTATTGCAGAGGATGATTATCATTATAGAGAATTATATTGGGGAACATTTTCAAGAACAGTAAAGCTTCCTCATGAAGTTGATATTGATAGAGCTGAGGCTACTGAGTCACAAGGAATGCTTACGTTAAGACTTCCGAGAATTGATAGAGAGAGAAAGGCGAGTTTGAAGGTGAAGGGTATGTAAAATACCTTCTCAAAAAAATACACATCCCCAACCAGGATGTGTATTTTTATTAACGACGTAGAGTGAGAGAAACAAAAGTGATGACACTTTTGTTTCCGAACCGAGGAAGTTAACGGTAAATACCTCGATGCGTAGCACACGGGGTATATTCATTGTTCAGGTTTAAAAGTAGTACCGATCTATAAACTCTTAGGTAGTTTTTTATACTTTGACATTTTATACATAAGTGGTAATTTTAGTACATCTTTATTCACTCACATACATCATATTAATTTTATTACTATTGCTTGGATCAATTCCTGGAAGTAGTTGATTCTCGTCTATATAGACAATTATTGGATACACGTCCTTCTTGTAATTATTAGGTAATACTTTGTATAGGCCAAAAGTTAACTCTTTTGTTGACATACCACCTACTCTGAAATTAGTCGATAGAAGTTCCGACTTATTCTCAACACTTATTTTGTTTTGAGGTGACACCGTACCCAAATACGCCGAGAACATATTATTTCTACTGGTCATATTGCCTTGAAATTCTGCAGAACTGGTGTTTGTAAGTGAAACTGTTGCTTGAAGAGACAGTAATTTTCCGTCACTTGAACCAACAACTGATGTAAAAGATTGTGGCTTAATGACCACACTTGTTATCTGCACATTGGGCCTTGCTCCACCCACAAGAGAAGGGTCGGTTGTTATATCACTCGGAACAAGAGAGTTTACACTTGTCACAAAAGAATTGTTATTTTTATCTTTTTCAAGAATTTTATTGCTTACATCACCCTTAACTGTCAAAGTGAACGAATTTCCCAAAATCATAGTATTCATAATATATTTTGTAGTAATAATATTTTTCTCAATTATAAAATTTTGATTCGGCAGCAACTCGAGAGTGTATTCGGTAAATATTTTACCTTCTGGTAAAAGCTGACCATTTTTATAAAGCTCAAACTCTGTACCGATTGGAATAAGCAGATTTTCAGTACTGGAATTTCGAACTGTTACACGAACTGTTGCTTCACGTTTGGCCGCAGTATCCCAACCGTTTATTCCATCGATTGTAGCACTAATGATTTCAAGATCAGCTGTGCTTTTGGCAATTTTCGGGGTTACCGGGCCAGTTTTCAAACCCAAGGCAACGAAGAGTGTGTCACGAGTTGTCTTATCAACAATTCCATCAGCGGGGACGATCTTGTGCATCATCTGCAAGAAGACTACCGCAGCCTTAGTAGATGTGCCAAAAATCCCCTTTACGTCCTCAACAAAAAACCCATTTTTCTTTAGATCATTTTGCAATAAAATTACATTGACACCGGTACCGCCTATTTGTAAATCAGTATCAAAAATTCCAATCTGATTATCGACAACAGGTAATGATGCTGCAGGCGCTGCGCATGACATCGAGATAATTTTTGCTCGTGTCAAAGGACCTACAGATCCTATTGCACCTAGACTATTGTTTGCTTGAAACCTGCTTACTGCAAGCTTTGTTTGTGTGCCATAATATCCTGTTGGAGCAGAAGTTAGATATTTTTGGTCTTGCAAAAATTTCTGCAAAATGTACACCTCCTTATCTCGACTACCCAAACGCAAGTTATTGCTCTTGAGCGAGGTACAATATACAGTGTCAGCGCTAACAATTTGAGGACTTATAAACATGCAAATTAAAAATCCTGTAATGAGGACCATTTTAGTTGAGATATTTTTCATAGAGATAATTATATAACTAAAATTAATACGAAACAAACAAAAAACTGCAATTATTAAATTTTGCAGTTTTTTTGGAGTCAAGGGCCGAGGTCTCGGTCCTTACAGGACCAGTATAGGTTTTATGACTTATTTTGATTTATCAAAATAAAAATACCCTTGTGGTGATTTTCTCAAATTTTTACAAATTCTTGAAAATGTATAAAACCTTTTCTCGCCCTAAAAAAGCCCCGCTTTTTTATCCTTGGCTTCCCGTAAAAATCTGAAAGATTTTTACTTACTAGGGTAACAAAAAAATAAGTCATCCTGGTTGGGGATGAACTTATTTTTTTGTTACTCTAGTGCCAAGGGCCGGGCTCGAACCGGCGACCCCATCCTCTTCAGGGATATGCTCTACCAACTGAGCTACCTTGGCATATTGATTGAACCGAATCTATTTCAAAAATGAACCTATATCTGAAATATGACTATATGTTTCCATAAGTTGTTCTAAATATGGTTTTGTATAATAGAATGTTCCCAAAGAAAGTCCTATAATAATAAACCATTTTAATGATGAAAAAAGTAGTGCGAAGCGAGCTCTTCTTTCAATGCGGTGAAGCATCTGATTGGATTGTCTCACATCCTCTTCTATAGTATCTAAACGATGTAAAATCGCTTCGTAATCTTCATTCATAAGACCTATAGTAGCAACATTTCTAAGTAAAATCAATTACCCTTGAGTTATTAACCGATTCACATTCCCAATAAAATCCGACTTTATCTTTTCATTAAGTTGTTTAAAAGCAATCAACCCTTCCCTCTTGTATTCCACAATTGGATCGTGTTGACCAATAGCCCTAAAATTTACAGAAGTTTGAAGATGCCCCATATTATCAAGATGATTCATCCAATAAAAGTCATGTATCTGTAGTAACACTTGTTTACAGATCTTGTAGAAATCATCTGTTTTCTTGTTTTCTGGAATTTCTTGACCTATGAGCATATCATCAACGAAGTTTTTTAATTCTTCCTCTTCCGCTAGTAAAATAGCTCTTCTGCGAGTATAGATATTTTGTCTTTGTTGATTGAGAACATCATCAAACTCCAGAACTCTTTTTCTTGAATCAAAATGAAAACCTTCAATTTTCTTTTGTGCAGATTCAAGTGATCTGGAAACAAGTTTATGTTGTATTGCCTCATCTTCAGGCAAATTCATACGAGCCATTAATCCTTTGATTGTGTTGTTGGCAAAAACACGCATGAGTTCATCTTCAAGTGATACATAAAACTGTGTCTCACCGGCGTCTCCTTGACGTCCTGAGCGACCACGCAACTGATTATCAACACGTCTTGAATCATGTCTTTCAGTTCCGATCACATACAAACCACCGAGATCTTTTATTTCTTGATTTTGCTCTGAGGAAGACGGTGTACCTCCAAGTTTAATATCGACACCACGACCTGCCATGTTTGTGGCAATTGTTACAGCTCCATTTTTTCCAGCTTGAGCTATAGTCTCACCTTCCCGTTCTGCAAGCTCTGGTTTAGCATTTAAAAGATTGTGTTTAACACCAGCAACTTTCAAATATTGTGACAATAGTTCGTTTTTCTCAATCGAAATAGTACCCACCAAAACAGGCTGGCCTTTTTGATTTAATTCTTTTATCTTTTTTGCGATAGCCTTAAATTTTCCAAGCTCTGTCATAAAAATAAGATCATCTTTATCAACTCGGATTACTGGTTTATGAGTTGGTACGGCAACAACATCAAGCCCATACACTTTTATAAACTCTTCACGTGATGTCATACCTGTACCAGTCATACCAGACAGTCTTTCATATAATCTAAATAAGTTTTGATACGTAATAGACGCAGCTGTCTTACTTTCTCTTTGAATTTTTGCACCTTCTTTGGCTTCTATAGCTTGGTGAATACCGTCAGACCATCGGCGACCCGGCTGAACCCTTCCTGTTGAAGTGTCAACGATTAAAACTTCACCATCCTTAATAAGATAATCTACTTCTTTATGATATATGGCTGTAGCTTTAATGGCAGTTTCCAAATGGTGAACAAGCTTTATATTCTCATTATTATACAGGTCTGTTATATTTAATTTTTTCTCAGCAAGATCAATACCTGCATCTGTAACTTGAATTGATTTGAATTTCTCATCATATATATAGTGCTCGTCACGCTTAAAATCTCGTACAATAGATGCAAATGTTTTATATACACCATCTGATTCTTCCGCAGGTTGAGAAACTATCAACGGACTTCTGGACTCATCTATAAGTATAGAGTCGGCTTCATCTATAATCGCAAAATAATGACCTCGTTGTCGTAACTCCTCTTTCGAATTAGCAATATTATCAAATAAATAATCAAAACCAAATACAGAGTTTGTTCCGTAGGTAATATCCGCCTCATATGCCTCCTTTCTAGTACATGGTTTTAAAAATTCGTATTCTATTTTAAATGAACCAGTTTCATCTTCTTTTTTAGTATCATCTTCTGTTGTATGAGTTGGATCGTAGATAAATGATTTGTCTTGCATTATTACAGCAGTAGATAAACCAAGTGCATAATAAATTTGTCCCATCCACACAGCATCACGTCCCGAGAGATAATCGTTCACAGTAACAACATGCACACCTTTTCCCACAAGTGCATTGAGATATGTTGGTAATGTAGCCATCTGTGTTTTTCCTTCACCGGTTTTCATTTCTGCGACGTTGTTGTCGTGCAAAATCATTCCACCTATAAGTTGCACATCATAATGTCTTTGATTTAATGTTCGCTTTGCTGCTTCCCGAACCAGTGCAAAAGCCTCAGGTAGATGTTGATCTAGTTTAGTTTTATCACTGTCCCTTAAGAGTTCTTTTAGTGCAAGGGATTTATCCTGTAACTCTGCATCTGTAAGTGCAGACACTGAACTTTCTAAATTGTTAATAGCGGCAACCTTTTTTTGATATTTTTTTATAGGAGATCCTAATAAATTTAAAAATGACATGCCTATATTTATATCATAAAAGCTTAAAAACAGTAAGCCAACGGATATATAGAAAAAGTACGTAAGGTTTTTACAACTTACGTACTTTTACTTAGTGGGATAGTGTAGACTATCTTTTTTTTGTAACTTTTTTTACAACTTTTTTAGGAGCTGCTTTTTTAGCTACAACTTTTTTTACAACTTTTTTAACTGCTTTTTTTACAACTTTTTTAGGAGCTGCTTTTTTTACAGTTTTTTTTGCTGCAACTTTTTTTACTGCCATATGTTTATTTTATTTAAAAATTATTTAGAAATGATTATCGCGTGTGAAGCTTTATGTTCGACAAACATTTTCTTCTCACGTGTTT
>JAYTDF010000012.1:0-3860 GCA_043736035.1 Candidatus Parcubacteria bacterium | reverse complement strand
GCCTTAAAGGTTTCTGAAGTTAAAGGGGTTTTGATTTATATCTCTAAAAAAAATAATATATCTGTTTTTGAATATACACCACTTCAAATAAAATCAGCTATCACAGGATCTGGTCGTAGTGACAAAATTGCAGTGCAAAAAATGTTGTATTTGTTGTTACCGGAGCTAAAAACTATATCAAAAAAAATAGATGATGAATATGATGCCATAGCTTGTGGGTTAACACACTTTGCATTCGAAAGAGTATTGTGATTAAATATCTAACAAGATGTCTAAAAAAATCCAAATCGGAAAACTAGTAGAAGAAAATAATCTAAAAACAGAAGATTTAATCGTGGTAGATCTAGGAATAGATTTAACTGATGAGGATTTACTTATAACAACGGAGGAGACTTTGACTGTGGTTATTGAGGATGATGAAGGATTACTTGAAGATGAAGAGTTTTTATTGGGTGTTAATAAGAACAAAAAAAAGAAACCTGTTGGTGATGATGATGACATAGAAGACTTTGATAGTTATTTTTTTCAAGAGGAATAAGTGATACTATATAGATATGAATAAAATGATTAAACTTGTTATTGGCACACTTGAGGATTTTACAATTATTGGAATAAGAAAAATTGTACGTTTTTTAAAGAAAATAAGAAAAGGTACATATTTTAATAAAAAAAATATATATAAAACCTTTGGGGTATTATTTGGTTCATTTATGTTGTGTGCGGCATTGTTCATGATATGGTTTTCTACCCTTAAAACCCCAGATATAAACGTTTTTGACGACAAGTTGTTGGGTCAGTCAGCAAAGATTTATGACAGAACAGGAAATATTCTATTATATGATTTAAGTCAAAAGGTCAGAAGATCAGTGGTGCCTTTGGATCAGATTTCTCCTTATATAAGTAAAGCGACCATAGCAATCGAAGATAATGACTTTTATCAACATGGGGGTATAAAAATTTCATCACTTGTGAGGGCTGTTTTTGCAAATATTAGTGATGGTGGATACAGTCAAGGTGGATCAACCATAACCCAACAAGTTGTTAAAAACTCACTCTTAACTAAAGATAAGAAGATTACAAGAAAGATTAAAGAAATATTCTTAGCCTTGAAACTTGAAAGAAATCTTACAAAAGATGAAATTTTAACTTTATACTTAAACAATTCTCCATATGGGGGAAATATATATGGCGTTGAAGAGGCAAGTCAGTTATTTTTTAATAAACACGCATCTGAGGTAACACTTGCACAAGCGGCTATTATTGCCTCATTACCAAAAGCCCCTTCTACATACAACCCGTATGCTGGAAAAAAAGATGCATTACTTGATAGAAAAAATCTTGTTCTTTCAAATATGTTTAAATTGAAAATGATTACTGAGGCTGAATATAACACCGCTAAAGCAGAGATCGTCGTTTTTGAACCAAGAAACTTAGGGTCAATAAAAGCTGCTCATTTTGTAATGTATTTGAAAGAGCTTCTTGAAAAGAAATATGGAGCAGAGAAGCTTACGCAAGGTGGTTTTAAGGTTATAAGTACTATTGATTATGACTTACAAAAGAAAGGTGAGGAAATAGTTTCAGAATATGTAAAGAAAAATGAGAAAAAGTTTAAGGCGGAGAATGGTTCAATGGTTGCTATAGATCCTAAAACGGGACAAATTTTAGCAATGATTGGTTCTCGTGATTATTTTGATACTGAAATAGATGGAAATTTTAACGCAGCTATGTCATATAGACAACCAGGTTCATCTTTTAAGCCTTTTGTGTATGCAACAGCATTTAATAAAGGGTTTCTACCTCAAACAGTATTGTTTGATACAGCAACAGAGTTTTCATCAGATTGTACTCCATCTGGTACCCCTAAATCAGTTGGTACAATTTGTTATAACCCTCAAAACTATGAAGGTGGTTTTAAAGGACCTATGAGTGTACGAATGGCCCTAGGTGGATCAAGAAATATACCAGCCGTTAAAATGCTTTATCTAGTTGGCGTACAAGCAACTTTAAATACCGCAAAGGCAATGGGATTATCAAACCTGGACAATGCCTCAAAATACGGATTATCTCTCGCCCTTGGGTCAGCTGAGACCTCTGTATTAGATATGACTAGTGCATATGGTGTTTTTGCAAACGATGGTATTCGAAATAATCCTATTGGTATACTTAAAATAGAAGACTCTCATGGAGAGGTTTTAGAAGAATACACTCCGGCACCTAAAAAAGTCCTTGAGGAGCAAGTGGCACGGTTAATGAATGATGTATTATCTGATGTTGTGGCTCGAAATAGTATTTTTGTAAAATCTTATTTTAAAAATGACATTGTTGCTGTAAAAACAGGAACAACAAACAACTCTCGTGATGCATGGTCGATTGGGTATACTCCAACCATAGTTGTAGGGGCTTGGATGGGTAATAACAATAATAAACCCATGGCCCAAATAGCATCTGCTTTAATTGTTTCACCTATGTGGAAAGAGTACATGGACTATATATTAACAAAAGTTAATAAAGAAGAATTTATCAAGCCAGAGCCAGCAAGTAGTGATTTAAAACCATTCCTACGAGGTGTGTATCAAACAAATGAAGGTATTGCTCATAGTGAGTTATTTTGGATAGATAGAGATGATATAACCGGTGCTGTACCATCAAACCCTGCTCGTGATTCATTGTTTTATAATTGGGAAGCCTCAGTTTATAATGGTGATCAGGAATTTTCCACAGGTAATCCAACAACCAATAGTTCAGGTTTAAAAGTAAATTTTAATAGCCCAAACATCAACCTTCTTAAAACAGATATTGTGGCCGTTTTGGTTGGAGGATATGATGATCAAACAACAAAGGTGGATTTCTTAGTAAATGGAACCAAAGTTGGAGAGAGTGCTTTCTCACCTTTTAATTACAATATAAATCTGAGTTCCATGAACAACATTAACCCTGAGAATGAGATTAAAATCATAGAGTACAGGAAAGATAATACCACTAGAGTTGCAACTGGATATTTTACAGTTCAAGAATAAAATCTTTATAGACTGTTTTAATTTTTTGATTTATTTGAGTGAGATGAAGCAAAATAACAAACTTAATATTTGAGGATACTTTTATCTTCAAGATATTATTTTTTATATAAATATTTTTATCTTCCAAATCTATATCTGTCTCTTCCTTTATTATTTTTAATATTGTATTTACATGACTATCAAAAGTTTTTTTTTGATGTTTAAAATTTAGAAGATCAGATAAACTGTTTACATTTTTAAGCATAGTATATATTACAGTTATTTATTCATAGGCATAACCATATACACATAACTATTGTCCCCAAGTGGTTTTATAAGGGTAGGTGTTGTTTTACCACTTATTTCTATGGTTATTTTTTCAGATTTAACTTTGTTGATAAAATCAGAGAGGTATTTATGATTATAGTTTTGAGTAATAGACTCACCTTTTTTTACAATTTCTTTTTTAGAAAATGATTCACCTATTTTACTATTTTTTGAATAAAAATCCATATCAATATCATGTATATCAATTTTTACATAATTAAAATCATCTGAAAAAATATTTGAAACTTTTAAAGCTGAAGTAATATCATCTGTATTCATTTCAATCTGTGTAACAAAAACACTTGGTAAAATAGCTTTGTAATTTGGATACAACCCTGAAACAGTTCTTACACATAACAAACTGTCAGATGTTTTAATACAAAAAAGTCCTTTTTCTAGAAAAACAGAAACTGTAATATTTGGATACATGATTTTTAATAAATCATTTAATGTTTTTGCTGAAATTAGTATTTGTTTGAAGTCCTCGATGTTTTTAACTGAATCTTTATTAATAACTTTTTTCTTTTCCACTAATCT
>JAYTDF010000011.1:0-6465 GCA_043736035.1 Candidatus Parcubacteria bacterium | reverse complement strand
TGTCACTTGGTAGAAAAGGTTGGGATGGATTGGCGGCAAAAGTTATACGTGAAATTACAATAAAAGAGATTAGGGCTATGAATTTGAGATTGCGAAATTCTTTCATTTTTTTGTAATTAATTCTTTATATATTTTAGCATTAAAATTAAAATGAACATAATAAAAAAGTGTTTCATGTTCGTAACTTTTAAGGAAAATTATTTATTCAAAGCAATCTCAATCATCTTCAATAACCCTTCTTTAGTCTCATTCACACATAAAAATCCTGATTTATGACAAAATTTAGCACCTTTTACCCCACAAGCTTTTTCTAACTCGACCTCCATCAAACCCCTCCATGATTCTGGAAAATAAAATCTCGCATCGTATAAATCTTCCCCTGTCTGCACATTTTTAGCAGACCAATTATCACGAAGATCTGGATATGCTACCAATAGTGGTTCTGGAAATGTATTAAAATTAAAACTATAAAATCTATCACAGATTATAATCCTTTTATCTTTAGCTTTATTATATGCCCTTACAGCTAAAGCTTTTTCGCTTTGTATGTGAACTGCATAGTCAATTATATTTTCGATTATAGGTTCTGAAAATTTAACTAATTCAAAAAATTTTTTATCTATCATCTTCATATCGTCAACACCTGCTGCAAATTTACACATTTGAAAATAATTATCTATTGTCGCAACATCAACACCTTTAAAAACTTGTTTATATGTTGCTGTACCATTATCCATAGCATCAATATGCTGTACCAATTTTTTCTCAATAATATCAAAAATTTCAGCGATAACTTTTTTATTTTTCTCACCAGAAATCAAAGTAATGAGTTCTGTACCAAAATGTTTAAACACTAAACCGAATGCAGCATATGGTATTCCATTTTCTCTTATTAAACCCGCATCATTTTGATGATGATCAAATCTCAACTTCTTTGGATTATATACAAGACCAATATCGTACACAATATCAGCTTTTTCTATATCCTCTTTTTTAATACTTCTTCTACATTTTACTTTTATTGTTTTATCTTTATGTCTGTAATAGACATGTATCAAAGCTGTAGAGAAAATATCATCAGCGTGAAATTGTCCCGAATGAGTTACAAGGTTAATGGTTTTCATATTCTTTCTATTATATCACAAGGGCACTTCTATATTCCTAATTCACTTCGTTCATAAGGACTATATGTCTACCACAAGGGCACTTCTATTTTGATAAATCAAAATAAGTCGTACCACAAGGGCACTTCTATTTTGATAAATCAAAATAAGTCTACTATAAAATTACCTTTTCATTCCATATCTTAATAACAGCCACAAATAAACTTAAAATGAGTGGACCCAATATAACACCTTCAGGACCAAATACCGATATACCTCCAATAATAGAAAGTAATATAAACAACTGATGTACCTTTATACCCTTGTTCATAACCTTAGGTCCGAGAAAATTGTCGATCAAACCAACTGCAAATACACCCCAAATAACTTGATATAACCAAACTAAACTTCCTTCACGAGTAAAATACAGATAAATTGCTGCCGGAGCCCATACAAATGGAGCCCCTATGCCAGGAATCAATGCTAAGAATCCTGCCAATGTCCCAAAGAAGAATGGATTGGGTACTCCAAATACCCACAAACCTAAGCCCGTAATGAGACCCTGGGCTATTGCAACCGTCAGTGATCCGAGCATAATTGAGTTTACAGACTGTTTTATGGAATTAAAAATCTTTTCATCACTTTCCTTTTTAAGTGGGCTAATCATAGTATAAAAATCTCCAAATTGCTTTCCATCTTTAAGAAAATAAAACATCGCCAATAAGAACAAGAATGACTTTAAGGCAATATCCACTGTTCCTGAAAATATATTACCAATATTACTCACAAAAAAAGAAGAGACTGTTTCAACTATCTTATTTAAATTAAAATTTAAACCTGGAGAGAAACGATGGGACAAAGTTGAAACTTTATCACTAATAAAATTGATATCTATACCATTTGTAATCACACTCTCATATACAGATTGAGTATCTATAACAACCCTACTCAGTATAATAGTAATAGGTGTAATAATAACCAATACAAACAGGATCATTGTTATTAAGGCAGATAATGAGTCAGTAGCTTTGTTTACCAATGGTAATTTTGTTAAAATAGTACACATCTTAATGTATACTGGTCTAATTAAAGTTGTAAATATGTATGCTAATACCAAAACGACTATAAACTTGTAAAAGATATATAGAGATAATGATCCAAAAATTGCTATCAATATCATAAAGTAAATATTTTGCTTATTCATAGCACCATTGTAACATAAAAAATAATAGACTATAATTACACGTATCAGATTATAAATAATAAAAACAAATTAAATTAAACAAAAACATGAAAAAAATTTTAATACCTACATTAGTCTTGGCTCTTGTTCTAACAATTACAGCTAATGCTACAGTTACAACACCACCCAATGCCACCTCAACAACAGCAACAAGTACAGCAACTTCAACAAAGGCAACGTCGACACAACCGAGAACACCGAGAATTGAAGATCGTAAAGATCGTACAGATCGTACAGAAAAGTACCTACCATCAAAAACTCAGGTAGATAAAGATTCATTAAGTAAAAATGAATTAAAAAAAGCAGATCCATCATGTGCAAAAAACGCACTTGCAAAAAGAGATAGTGTTGTTACTACTGGCTTACAAAAATATACTTCAAGTTGGATAGAGACAATAAACACAAGAAGAGCTGCGCAAAACATAGCCTTTGATAAAACTGGTACAGAGAGATTACAACTAATAAGATCTTCTCGTGTTATCGCTAAAAAAACTCAAGATATAATACAGAAAGAATTGAGACTTACTAAAAACGCTGCCGGACAAGTTTTTAGAGGTGAAATGAGAATGTGTGGAATCAGCACAGATTCTACAGAAGAATAATAATTGCAGAAAGTTTAAAAAAAACACCTATTTTAATAAAATAGGTTTTTTTAATATAACCCTTGTTACATTTTTTAAATATATTATTATATGTCTATATGCCTGAATTACCCGAAGTGCAAACAACAGTTGATGGTATCAACTCGGTTGCAAAAAATAATATCATAATAGACACTTGGACTGATTTTAAAAGTGATGCGAAGATGTTTTCTTATACAATTAAAAATCCTTTATATTTTCAAAAATTTAAAGCAGCTGTACAAGGTGCAAAAATAATAAAGGCAGAAAGAAGGGCTAAGAATGTTTTAATACACCTGGACAATACTGAAACAATTTTAATACATATGAAAATGACTGGACATATCATGTATGGAACGTATATATACGATAGAAATAAAAACGAGTGGTCACCTGATAAAGGTCAGGTCTCTCTTGAGGATCCATACAACAGATTTATACATTTAGTTTTTACACTGAACAACGGTAATCATCTTGTTTTAGCTGATACTAGAAAATTTGCTAAAGTTATACTTTTGGATGATGAGACAAGAAAAGAAATTGACTTGCTTGGACCTGAACCTTTGTCTAGTGATTTTAGTTTTGAACTATTTTCTAAAAATATAAATAGATATCAAAATAAATATATAAAAACTTCATTAATGGACCCTAAACTTATTGCAGGTATTGGAAATATTTATTCCGATGAAATATTACATGAAGCAAAAATCCTTCCGGAGAGAGTAGTCTCTTCATTGTCTCAAATTGATATGAAAAATATTTATAAAAATATAAAACCATTGCTTTTAAGAGGAATTGATTTTGGCGGTGATTCCATGAGTGATTATAGGAATATTTATGGAGAAAAAGGTCGCTTTCAGGCTAAGCACAAAGTATATAGAAGAAAGGGTTTAGCCTGCACAGGTCGGGGTTGCACAGGATCTATTGAGAGGATTGTTTTAAATGGCCGAAGCGCTCACTTTTGTAGAATGTGCCAGAAATAACCTATATTTATAGTGTTTGAGGTAAAATGCTTGACATTTGTGTAGGATATGCTATGATATATCTCGATGTACCTACCAAGCGAACAAGCGGTCGTTATCGACCCTCGAGGACCACGGGAAAGAGCAGTCAGTCTGCAAAACACAATCATCGCAAGATGGTGTGCACTTGCAATTCTTTCTCTCTTGCTGGGAGCTAGTGTCTCAATCTTGGGCACCAGCGAACTCAACAAGTCAGTTCACGGACTAGATCCGACTATCGGCAAAATTGCCGTTGCAGTCGTGATCGCATCCTTGATCGGCATGGTTGTCTGTATCTATAAGGCCTTCAAGGCCTGGAGCAAAAAACAGGCATACCTGTAACCACCTTCCCCCCGAAGAAACCCGCTGCCCCCGCAGCACAACCGCCAGGTCACCCACCTGGCACACCAACACAACATATACATTAAAAAAACAACCCGAGCTCCCCCTACCCCCCGAAAGCAAAGGAAGTTGATTGAAATGATGTTGGAAACTGCCGCCCACCCGCGTGCAAAAAAGCCATGGCTCACCAGAGCCATGGTAATTTCTTTTATATGTTTTTAAAACCCGTAAATCACACTCTCATTAGCCAGAGTGTATTCTTTTATCTCATCATGATTAAACCAGAGATTGATTTCATTTACAGCTTCCTCCACAGTTCCTGATGCATGTATAAGGTTTCGAACACAGCGCTCATCATCCATAGCCATCTGGTATGAGTCTAGAACAAAATCTCCTCGTATGGTTCCAACATCAGACATAACAGGCTCAGTACTTCCTACTATTTTTCGTATAACAGAAACTGCATGTCCACCTTGTAACACCATTGGAATAATAGGACCTGATGTCATATATTTTGCAAGTCTATCAATAACTGATTGTGCAATAACCATAGGATCTCTACTGATTGGCTCTATTCCCTTGTCTAACAATCCTTTAATACTTTTTTCACCTACCAATCTCATCCATTCTGGATCAAGGGTATAGTGTTTCTTAACCATCTCCTCATTCGCGGTTACCATTTTCATAGCAACAAGCTTAAGTCCCGCTCTCTCAAAACGAGAAATTATTTCGCCTATCAAATTTCTTTGTACACCGTCTGGCTTAATAATGATTAATGTTTTTTCATATTTTGGATGTGTCATGTTTTATATACTAACACATCTATCGCACCCCAACATAATCCGCAACCAACACCCACCTGTCCGATGCCTTTCCAAAACCATCACACGTTGCCATAGTCAAAATAGGAGCTTCACTTTTAAACTGTATAAATGAAGTATACTTGCTTACTCTTTCAACTTTTCTTGTTTTGTAAATATGAGTAGCACTTTGTGTTTTAACATATATCAAAGTTTCAGCAGGTACATTTTTTAAATTATTGAACACTTGATATGCTTTATTGTTCACGATTTTAAAAGTTGTACTATGTCCAAATATGAGAGTATTATTAGATCCTGGATATCCTGATCCTGGATAATACACAGCACCTTTACTTAATGCAGAATCCAACACTTTAACATCAACACTTGTAGGTGACTGTATATTCGCTCCAGTAACGTAACCAGGTATATCTATAACCAAAGGTCCTTCTGCTTTTACTTGTGTTTTTTTTACTGCAGCACTTATCTCTGTTTTGATTTGAGCATCAACTTTATTTGGTTTTGTATCCTGAAGACGATCAACAAAATTAGTTACTGCAATTAATAATATACAAAGTCCAACTATAGCTAGCCCGATCTTGATTATCTGTTTAGCAATCTCTATCTCTGTTTTAGTGAATAACATATATTTTGATTATATCATAATATCGTTTGACCTTACTATTATAGCATTATTCCATATATCTATTTCACAAATAAATTCTTAAATGATTGCAAAAAACTTATCTTAGCATTGGTACTTGTACCAATTTTCTCAAACTCTGGGCGAATCTTTTCTTGTATAGAATCTGGAATACCTGCATCTTTCAAAACTTTTTTAGCTTCATCTAGTTTACCTTGTTGCCTTAATTCTCTGGCCTGAGTAAAAGCTTTCTGCAACTCGTCCCTATTGGCTCTATTTTCTATTTTGGCAATCTTTTTAGTCAACACTTTAGGTGTGTCATTTAAACCAGCTGACTTTATAAGTGATTTTGCTTCTTCTATTTTTCCTTCTTTAATCAAATCAGACGCTTGTTTTAAGATTTGTTTCTGAGAATCCGTCAAATCAGGTCTATCATTGATAAACTTGATTAGTATTGGATTTACTTTGTGCAATTGGAGCAATTGTACCGCTTCAGCTTTTTTATCTTGTTTAAACAAACTGTAGGCATTAACCAATACCGTAAACTGATCTTGAGTTATAACTTCAGATATATTTAAACTTTTTAATGTGTTTGTAAACAATATGTAATCGTTGTTTTTTAAAGCATTTTCAATAGCCATTTTATTTGTTTGAATAACTTCATGATTTTTACCAACTAAACTTTTTCTCACAGTACTTGCATAAATATTAGA
>JAYTDF010000010.1:0-5408 GCA_043736035.1 Candidatus Parcubacteria bacterium | reverse complement strand
ATGTCTCAAGGTGACAGGTTGGTACGGTTGAATGAGATTGCGATAGTGCAGATGAAGTCGTTGCTCGGAACCAAAGAGTTTGATAGGTTAAGAAAAATAGCACTAGATTAGTCTTGTCCAACTCTTATATTTGATGTATAATCAAAAACCTATGATGTCACACGAGATCAGACAAAAATTCTTGGATTTCTTTGCCAGCAAGAACCACGCAATATTAAAATCAGCCCCGATAGTCCCTGAAAACGACGCTTCGGTTCTTTTTAACATTGCCGGCATGCAGCCTTTAGTGCCATATCTGTTGGGTGAGGCACATCCTCAAGGTAAGCGTTTAGCTAACTTGCAGAAGTGTATTCGTACTATCGATATTGAGGAGGTTGGTGATAGTCGCCATTTAACTTTTTTTGAAATGATGGGTAACTGGTCTTTGGGTGATTATTTTAAAAAAGAAGCAATACACTGGTCATATGAATTATTGACTGATAAGGAAAAAGGATTTGGTCTGGATCCGAACAGATTGTATGTAACTTGTTTTGAGGGTGATACTGACGCATCTAAAGACGTTGAGTCTGCACAGATTTGGGAAGAAATTTTTAAGAAAAATAATATTTCAACAAATAGAATATTTTTCCTACCTAAAAAAAATAACTGGTGGAGTGCAGGAGACAATGGACCTTGTGGACCTGATACGGAAATGTTCTACGACATTACCGGCAAACACACTGAAGGGTTAGATAAAGAAGAGTACCTCAAACTCGACGACCGAGGAGAGCTTGTGGAGATTTGGAATGATGTGTTCATGGAGTATCTAAAGAAGGATGGAAAGATTATTTCAAAACTTCAGCATAAAAACGTAGACACCGGTTCAGGGTTCGAAAGAATTGTTATGATGGTACAAGGTGTTAACTCTGTGTATGAGACTGATATTTTTAAACCTGCACTTGATAAGATTACGTCTCTTACAAGTCAAGATATAAACATCGCTGCCTTTGAGATTGCTCGGTCATCTCGTATCATTGCTGACCATGTTCGAACAGCTGTAATTATGCTTTCAGATGGAGTTATATTTTCTAATACTGATCAAGGCTATATTCTAAGACGTTTAGTTCGCCGTGCACTTCGTCATGCTGACGTACTAGGTCTACCCGAAAATTCACTTTACATGATAGCTGACATTTTCACTGATTATTATAAAGATGTCTATGACAATGTTGCTAAACAAAAAGAAACTATAAAAGTTTTTATTAATGGAGAGGAAAAGAAATTTAGAAAAGCCTTGATACAAGGTATTAAAGAATTTAATAAAATAGTGGTATATAATAAAGAAGAAAATACTGAAATGATTGATTCACAAAAAGTCTTTACTTTGTTTGAATCATATGGATTTCCGATAGAGATGATTGAGGAGCTGGCAACTGAACACAAGTTAACTATCAATAAAGATGAATTTGACCAACTATTCAAAATTCACCAAGAAAACTCACGTGCTGGTGCACAGATAAAATTTAAAGGAGGATTGGCAGGAGATGGTGTGATAGAAGTTAAATATCACACGGCTACACATCTATTGCATCAGGCACTTCGAATGGTTCTTGGAGATTCTGTACAACAAAAAGGATCAAATATAACAACAGAGAGGCTTCGCTTTGATTTTGCATTTGATAGAAAGATGACAGATGAAGAAAAGAAAAAAGTTGAAGATATCGTAAATGAGAAAATAAAAGCAGGCTTATCTGTGAACATGATTACGCTCCCAAAAGAGGAGGCGGTACAGTCAGGTGCACTTCATTTCTTTGCAGACAAATATGGTGACATGGTGAATGTGTATTATATTGGTGACTCTCTTGACGGTGCATTTTCAAAAGAATTTTGTGGTGGACCTCATGTGAAAAATACATCCGAGTTAGGTCATTTTAAAATAGTGAAAGAAGAAGCGGTGTCACAAGGGGTGAGACGTATCAAGGCTGTTTTGGAATAAAACTTAAACTTCAAAGAATGCTAAAAAAATGGTAGAATTCAACACATGACTACAAATCTGCTAATAGCTATAAAAAATATAGTTGAAAATCCTGTTACAAACTTAATATCTTACTATGGTTCTGCAAACCGTATAAATAATATTGGAGAAGCTTTAGAGTTTTATATAAAAGATCTTTTCTGTAATTCGTCTAAAATAGAGGGGATTTTGCCAAAAATTGAAGCATATTCAGAGTATTTGTCATATGTAGGAAATCAAAACAATCCACCTGATATTATGATTAAAGGGGGTGATGCTATTGAAGTAAAAAAACTTGAAGGCAAAGGTTATGGTACTCTTGCTTTAAATAGTTCATATCCTAAAGACAAAATTTCTGCCAATAGTCTTATGATCACAAAAGAGTGTCGAGAATGTGAAGATTGGGTGGAGAAAGATATCCTATATGTTGTAGGTTCTGCAGATAGTGATATATTAAAATCACTTTGGTTTGTTTACGGTGATTGTTATGCTGCTGATAAAGATGTGTACGAAAGGATTAAGAATACTATATCAACAGGAATTAAAGAGTTGTCTGATGTGGAATTTTCAGATACAAAGGAGTTTGCAAAAATTAAACGTGTTGACCCGTTAGGCATCACTGATTTGCGTATAAGAGGGATGTGGCATATAGATACTCCAAGTAAGGCTTTCAATTACATTACCACAGTAAATCATGAATCTTTTTTGACTGTTAATGCAATTTTACTTAAAAATAAATATGATTCCTTTCCTGAAACAGATAGACTGTATCTGGAGAATTTAAAAGTAGATGGTTTTTCTATTGCAGATATTAAAATAAAATCTCCAAACAATCCAGCGAAACTATTAGATGCAAAATTAATATCATTCGTAAAATAAATATGAAAATAGCATCTTTTTTTTCAGGAGCGGGTGGTTTAGATAAGGGTTTTGAAAAAGCTGGTTTTCATGTTGTTTGGGCTAATGAATTTGACTCGTCTATTTGGGAGACTTTTCAATTAAATTTTCCTGATACTAAATTAGATAAAAGAAGTATTGTTGATGTCAAAAGTGTAGACGTGCCCAAAGTTGACGGGATTGTAGGAGGTCCTCCGTGTCAAAGTTGGAGTGAGGCAGGTGCAGGAAGGGGGATAAACGATAAAAGAGGAAAATTATTTTTTGAATATATAAGAATTTTAAAAGAAAAACAACCAAAGTTTTTTTTAGCCGAAAATGTGTCTGGTATCTTACATCCAAAACACTCTGAATCATTCTCAAATATAATAAAAGAATTTGAGAATGCGGGGTACAATGTTTCCTATCAATTATTAAATGCAAATAATTATGATGTTCCTGAAGATCGTTTGCGTGTGATTATTGTTGGATATATTAAAAAATTAAAAAAGAAGTTCAAATTTCCTGATCCTCAAGATTACAAACCTGTGTTAAAAGATGCTATCAAAGATCTCAAGTTTGCAAAGCCTGCAAAAATGGGAAATAAAACAAACGGGAATGATTTAAAAATACCTAATCATGAATATATGACCGGAGGGTTTTCAAGTATGTACATGTCTAGAAATCGGGTTCGTCAATGGAATGAAGCATCTTTCACTATCCAGGCAGGAGGAAGACATGCACCTATTCATCCACAGGCACCAAAAATGGAGCTTGTAGAACAGAACAAAAGAATATTTGTTCCAGGCAAAGAAGAGTTGTATAGAAGATTATCAGTACGTGAATGTGCGAGAATCCAAACCTTTCCTGATGATTTTTTGTTTAAATACCACAATGTGGCTGATGGGTATAAAATGATTGGGAATGCTGTTCCTGTAAATTTTGCGTATCATTTGGCTAAAAAAATAATGAAAGATCTTAAATAATGAAGATAAAGAATCTTAATATAAAAAAATTCAGACATATTACGAATCAGCAAATTGAATTTGGTGACAGATTTACAGTAATTACTGGTCAAAATGGAACAGGTAAGTCGTCAATATTAGGGTGGGTTGCACAAGCTTTCAATTTTAAATTGGATTACAAAACGGTAAATGGAGGGTCTTTTAAGACAAAATACTCAGAAATATTTCGATTCTGTCAAGAAAAAGATTTTTCCAATGAATATGAAATTTCTCTAAGCTATGAGGATTGTTTAACAGGTAAGGAAATTGAAAGTAAAGAAAAAATAATGAGAACTCGTTATTTACCAAAAACAGAAAAAGGTGTTGAAAGATACAAGGTTGATTTTGATGGGCGTGGTGTTGCTATTGATTTTCCTGTAATCTATTTAGGTCTTAAAAGGTTAATACCTTTAGCTACTGAAAAAAATATTTCTTTACAAAAGATGGAATTAGATGCTTCTGAGAAAACAATATTTTCGAAGCTTTCTAAGGATATATTAATATTGCCTGACGATAATATTAAATCTGAAAGGATAAAGTCTGCAAACAAAGATATTCTTGCTATGAGAACTGATAAATATGGACATCTAGGTAATTCTGCAGGGCAGGACAATATAGGTCAAATAATCTCATCTCTCTTATCTTTTAAACGCTTAAAAGATAAACAGTGTTCAGACTATAAAGGAGGCTTACTCATTATAGATGAGATAGATATTACCTTATATGCAGGGTCTCAAATAAAACTAATTGAAAATATGATAAAATATTCAGAAAAGTATAATCTACAGGTTATATTCACAACGCATTCTTTAGAGATACTTGAGTATTTTGCAGAAAAAAAATGTGAAAAAGATAAAATAAATTTTTTGGAGTTGAAAGATGATTCAATTGAGGTAAAGTTAAATCCCTCTATAAAGTTTTTGAAAAATAAGATCAAAGTTCAAATAGGTGAAGAAGATAAAGTTATAAAGATCGAAGTTTTATGTGAAGATAGGGTTACAGAGTTGTGGGCTAAAAATCTACTAAAAGGATCCAATTGCTCTAAATATCTAAACGTCTCAAAAGGACCCTTTCCTGAAGGAACATTGGTAAAAATGGCAGAATCCAAGCATTCTTTATTTAAGGTTGTATGTTTTGTTTTAGATGGTGATTGTAGGGAAAAATATACTAAAAGTGTTTTACCTCAACGAACTGTATTTTTACCAGGGATTTTTGCACCTGAGGTTGTTTTGTACAATTTTCTGAACTCTTTGCGTGCAAATGATCAATTTTGGATAGAAAACGATGAAATAAATTTTTCTAAACAAACTTGTTTTAAAAATTATAGAAATTCTGATCTAACGACTATAAAAAGATGGTTTAATGACAATGATTTTTCAAAATATTTTGGTCAAGGGTTCTCCAGGTTATTCAATAGGTGGAAAAAAGATAATACGGAATTAGTGCAATTATTTCAAACAGAACTTGATCATATAGTTAGTAAATTGTACTAGTTCACAACCCAGACATTTTTTCGGCTATAAACTATGCTATAATCA
>JAYTDF010000009.1:0-3353 GCA_043736035.1 Candidatus Parcubacteria bacterium | reverse complement strand
TCTCGTTGGGTGGATAGCTTCAATCATTATGAAAACAGATGCTCAACAAGGAGCACTATTAAATATAATTGTAGGAATAGTTGGTGCAGTTTTAGGAGGTTATATCATGAACCTTTTAGGTGAAGCTGGTACAACCGGATTCAACCTATATAGCTTCTTGGTTGCACTTATAGGTGCTGTAGTTCTTATAGCAATAGTTCGTGCTCTGAAAAGATTGTAATAAAATAATCTTTCATCACGTATATATAAGTAGTTATGGTATCGATATTATTCGTAAGACACTACCATAACAAAAGATAATAATTATGAAATATATGCAAACATATAGATACAGTAATTATAGTAATCTTGATAAAGGTGAAATCCAATATCACCCGCCACGGCGTAGTTGAAACCAAAATACAATCGAATATGCAATAAAGACTTCAATGTGGCTAAAAATAAAACAAGCTTATGACTATCATAGCGTGGCCTACGGATAAAGTACTGTTGCATGGAAATACTATTAAAAAATAAAAAACCCTTAAGTGGGATTTTATTTTGTGTGGATTTATTCTCTTATTTTAACAGAAAAATCAGGATCATCCTTATACATCTCCCCTTTCTTATTAATATTAAACTTGTCTCGTATAGCATCTGCAGGCAAATCAGTATCAATAAGTCCAAGCTTGTAAGCCAACAGATCAGAGTTTTCAGGGAATACAATACTTGTATCAATTGCAGGTATTGTCTTTGGAGTTATGAGGTTTACATGCTTTACAATATTCGTAGTACAGGTATTAAACAATGTATTGTAAAATTCTGGCTCGTTATATAGCTTATCGGTTCTATTAATAATACTGAGAAATAATTCCCTAGTTTTTTCAGGACCAGCTTTCATGGGATACATAAAGACTTGATCCTTTCTATGATTGATACGAAGATCAACCACATCCTTTTCATCTGCCCAGACATACATTATTTCATATTGATTCAACAATCCTTTTACAGGATGAAATGATTCTCCTTTTTCTTTGCGGATTTCAACAGACACAGAAACGAATACATTGTCATCAAACTCAAAACTTAAGAATGTATGAGCTGAGCCTGGAATTCCTGAAAATGGCTCTACGATATACCAGACTCTTTTTATTTTATTGAGATCATATTCTTTATCGTAATAATGCTCGGTGTATGAAGTAGTTGATGCATAGCGAAAATCTCGAATGTTTTTTATTTCCACAAGATTCCCTTTTACAGTGGCTGTGGGTAAAACCTTCTGATCATCATTCCAGTTTCTGGTGTTTGAGGGTTTTATGAAAATGTTTATTGAGACGAAAAAGATTGTAAGTATAACAATAAACACAACTAGGATTTTTAATAGTAATTTGAATATTTTTTTGAGCATAGGGTTATCAGTATTTTATCACAAAAAAATATCGCTCGGGACACGAAGTCCCGAGCGGAATAGTTATCTTTGTCAAAAAGCTATGGGCAGTATTCCACTGACGGCTCAGCATTTCCAAAAAAAGCTTCAAAGCCTCCTGCCTATTCTATACAAAGTTTCTTTCAAAGATCCGTTAACGGCAAGCCGAAAGTCTACTCTGAGGTATAACCCGTTTACTACTCAATGACCATTTTACATATATTATTCCAATATGCAACAAGTACAATTTTGTGTACAAAGTATTTACAAAAAAACTAATTTGTGATATTTTCAAATAGTTAAACACTAACCCCACATAATCATGAAATGGCATTTTGTTAGAACACCCAATGGTATGCTCATCACCATACAAGCCGAGCCTAGCGATGATACAGGTCAAGTTGAAATCCTAAGGGAGGCACGAAAAGGCTTGGCCGATGAGGCAGGTATTATCGAAGGCTTGAAGGATGAGATTTCTTTCTTTCGTCCTCTCAAATGGCCTACTGGAAAAACCCCAGTCCGTACCTCATAGTACGGCTGGGATTTCTTTTTTTTACTCAGCATTTCCGGCAATAAACCCTGTCGTCCAGCACAGCTGCAAACTATACCCTCCTGATGGTCTATCGATATTTAACAAGTCACCAATAATACACAGATTATCCATAATCTTTGATTTCATTGTTTTAAAATCTATTTCTTTTATATCAACCCCACCATCAGCTATCACCGCTTCACTTTCATCCAACAACCCATGAATATTTATTTTCAAACTTTTAATTTGTTCTATAAGTATCATTCTCATTTCTTTTGTTACTGCATTTCCTGTCGTACTTTCATCTATTTTTGCATTTTGTAAAATAATTGAAATCAGATTCTTATTTATCACCTCACCTAAAATATTTGAAATTTTCTTTTTAGAATTATTTTGAAATAAATCAGTCAATATTTTGTTCAGTGTTCCATGATCATATTCTGATAATAGATCTAAACTTAAATACACTTTCTGCATAAGACTTAAATAATCACTGATCTCCTTACTCATGTTTAGTACCGTTGGACCTGAAATACCAAAGTGAGTGAACAAAATCTTACCTTTTTTAGAATTTTTCTTTTCACCATCTGCAAAAATATGTATCTTAACGTTTTGTAACACAACACCCTGTAACTTTTTAAGCCAAGCGTCATTGCTTTTAATAGGAACAAGTGAAGGTTTTGGTGTATGAACTGTATGTCCCATATTTTTAAGCCAGACATACGCATCTCCTGTAGAACCAGTCTCAGGATGTGAAGTTCCACCGGTTGCGAGTATATATTTTTTTGCAGTGTATATTATTTTCTTTTTATTAATTTCAACCTCTACCCCGGTGACCTGTTTTTTATCATGTAAAATATCCAGCACTTTAGCATCTGACAAAACTTCAATGTGTTTATTTTTAATTTCCTTAACTAAGACATTGTACACACTTCTCGCAGAATCAGACACTGGAAATACTCTTCCTTCATTCTCGACTTTGGTTGGCATGTTTCGATTATTGAAAAAAGTAAGAGAGTCTTTCACCCCGTATTGTGTAAACGCAGAGTACAAAAATTGCTCCGCTTTCTTATAGTTTTTCAATAACTTTCGGAGGTCATACTCTTCATTTGTGAGATTACATCGGCCGCCTCCTGTAATCAAAAGCTTTTTACCGAGGATATTATTCTTTTCAATTAACAACACCTTTTTATTCTTCCCAACAGAAGAAGCAGCCATCATTCCTGATGCGCCGCCTCCTATTATGATTATGTCGTAGTCTATATTACTCATGATGTATGATATCTTTCTTCATCCAGAAAAACCCAAATATACCAACGATTAGAATAAATAACAATAGCCCAATGTTAAGAAGAACCTTATTTTTTTCACCAAATGGGATGATATTTTTGGTAGGTACAAAGTCTGGATTTTTAT
>JAYTDF010000008.1:0-3397 GCA_043736035.1 Candidatus Parcubacteria bacterium | reverse complement strand
TGAGGGTTTGATTTAAAATAAAACTGTCATCGTGGTCCCGACACCAACCTCGCTCTCAACATATATTTTCCCGCTCAGATACTTTTCTGTATAATATTTAGCTGACGATAACCCGATACCACAATTTTCTTTTTCTCTATCTTTGCTTGAATAAAAGTGATCAAAAATCATAACCAATTTTTCTGACTTTATGCCAATACCATTGTCTGAAACTGATATATAGTTTTTACTCTCATGTTTACCTAGTAGAACTTCTATTTGATATTTATCTTTATTATTTATTTCTTTATCCTGAAGGCAAGCTTCATAAGCATTTGATATAAGGTTTAAAATTATATGATTTACTATAGATTTTTTAGTGTATAAGATTTGATCAAGTAAACTGTCATATTTTACAACTATATCCACATCATTTTTAAAGTAATTATTCTTAACAAGCCCAACTAACTCATTTACCTCAGTAACAAGGTTAAAATTTTCATCTACTAATTTAAAACTAATTTGTTTTCTAATATTTTGCAGCATTACTGTTAATTTTTCATGGGTATTTTTTACATTCACAATGGTTTTTTGTAATTTGTCATCAATTACTATGTCGTCTCGAGTTAGTCTTTCAATATGTAAACTCATTGTTTGTATTGGTGTGATTAGATCATGATATAAACCACTTGATAATTTACCAAACTCTATTATGTGATACATTTTAGATATTTCTTCCATTTGCAGCTGTTTTATTTCTTTCGTTTTTTCTTTAACTGTAAATTCAAGATCATCCCTCTCTTTTCTAAGCATACTCTCAGCTCGCATGGCTCGGTTCAATGTCTTGTTCTGTTCTTGATTAAACTTAATAAGTAAAAAAGATATAAAAATGAACATTATACTAAATTCGATAATATCATTAATATAAAAACCGGAATTATGCCATGTAGATTTGATATTAAGATAATTTCTCAAAAATTGACCGATAAAAATTGATGATATGAGTACAAAAATAAAAATTGAGTTTTCTTTTGGTTTTGAAGTAAGTGCTAGTATTACTATGCAAAACAAATCTGATAACAAAATAGAGGGTAAATCAAAACCCCAGCATATTCCAGCAGAAAAGTTTAGTGTTAATATGGTTGAAATAAGTATAAATCTTGACAACCTCACATAATTTTTTATATTTAACATATAAGATGTTAAAAAAATAAGAGGAACCACTATAGAAAAGTAAATTGGAAATAATTTTATCTGAGTATTTTCTGCTTTTATAACATATCCCCACAAAAGTAATCCTGAATATAATACAGAAAAGCATAAAGCAAACATACTTGCATATGACAATATGAGCTTTATGCGATTTGATTCTGTGGTTTGAATGTGATTCATTGTATGAATAATACAGATTTAATCATTCCAAGGCAAAGTTGTGATATTTTTCATAGTCTTCTTTATATAATCTTTAAAATAATATGTGAATCGATTGGTCTCACTTAGATATTATATAAAATGAGTGATAAAGAAATTTAGCAGAAGAGATAAAGATACAAAAACCAAAATTTACTTACAAAACAATGTGTTTTTCAATTATATAAACTTTTTTGCCCACAACCACCACCTCATGCTACAATACTCCACATATGATAATAAACTTTTACGGCAACCAATTCACCAAACTCCAAGTAGGGGACACAACTCTTGCTCTAGACCCTTTTAAAGGCACGAAATTCGGTGCTGACGTTGTCCTACAAACAACTCTTCATGAAGACATGGGGTCAGGTGAAGACATGTTTTTTGGCAACAAGGTTCCTCACATCATCAAAGGACCAGGTGAGTATGAGATAAAAAATATTTTTATAAAAGGCCATGAAGCCTATACAAACTATGACGGTATTGATCATGCAGCAGGCACTACGTATTACACTTTTGAACTTGACGGTATGAGAATACTTTTTCTTGGAGCGTTAGGAAAAAATGATAAGAAAGTGACCATTGATGGAGACGTTGACATTATCTTCATTCCAATATCGGGTGATGGGAGGTTGTCTGCAAAAGAAGCCGCAGCGTTTTTGAAAGATGTAGATTGTAAAGTTGTTATTCCGATGGGATTTACTGATGCAAAAGACAAATGTTTAGATGATTTTATAAAAGAAACTGGATCAGAAAAAACAGAAGCTATAGACAAATTAACAATAAAGAAAAAAGATTTGGACGGACTCGATCAGAAAGTGTATATTATTAAATCATAGTGTTATATAATAAATTCAATGAATACTATTAATTATAGACGTGAACTTCTACATCATAAACTTCACAGACATGCAAAACATCATGTGCATCGTCTTCGTGGTAAATCCGAAACACACAGAAAGGTGTTCGCATTCTCTTTTGCCTTCACTGTAACTTTTATAGTGTTTGTGTTATGGTATTTTATATCTTTACCTAAGATTTTGGAAACATATAAGATTTCAAGATCTGAAAATGCTAGAACACCTGACACTTCACTCGAAAAACTTAAAAATGCCTTCACAGGTAAAGAAACGGCTACAGGTACAGACAATATAGAAATAACACAATAATACACAATGTCACAAAAAAATTTATATACAAACAGAATTTTTACAAGTAATTTGAAAGACCATCTAAGTGAAGAGGTTGAGATTTTTGGATGGATACATGTTCGCCGAGATCAAGGTAAGATGATTTTCTTTGAGATACGTGACAAAGATGGTTTAGTTCAAGCTGTTGTTTTACCTAATAAAACAGAGGCTCTAGAGATTGCCAAAAAATGTCGAGATGAGTTTGTTATACGTGCTAAAGGTTTGATAAATAAAAGACCTGATAAAAACGTACAGGAAAATGTTTTCAACGGTGACATTGAGATGGAGATCAATGAGCTTGAAATCATCAACTCATGCGAAACTCCACCCTACAATATTCATGATTCGAAAGACGTGAATGAAGAAGTTCGCCTTAAATACAGATATTTAGATCTTCGTGGAAAAAGAGTTCATGATAATATAATCATGCGTGATAAGATTGTAGCCTTTTTTAGAAATTATATGAGAGCTGATGGCTTTGTTGAGATCGAGACGCCAATACTTATGAAAGGAACACCTGAAGGTTCAAGAGAATTCTTAGTTCCGTCAAGACTTCATAACGGTACATTTTATGCATTACCTCAATCTCCTCAGCAGTTTAAACAGCTGCTCATGGTAGCTGGTTTTGAAAGATATTTTCAAATAGCTCGTTGTATGAGGGATGAAGATCAAAGAGGAGATAGGCAACCAGAGTTTACACAGCTCGATTATGAGATGTCATTTATTGATCAAGAGACTATTTTACAATACACAGAGAAAATGTTTATCTCTTTGGTAAAAGGATTGTATCCAAATAAAAAGTTTTCAACTATTCC
>JAYTDF010000007.1:0-1929 GCA_043736035.1 Candidatus Parcubacteria bacterium | reverse complement strand
GGCATACCATACTCCATAGCTTCAACATACTCCAAGTCGGCCATCTGTGCCTCATCATCCCCGGCATCTCTTAAAGCTTGTTGTGACATAAATCGTTCTCTTTGATCGATCGGATCATTTAACTCTGAAAATCCTTTACCTAATTCAGATCCTGCTAAGATAACTTGGAATCTTTCAACAACCCGTGCGTCCTCTTTTGATTTTTTAGCTAGTGGCTCAAGATACACAGGAATACCAATCAAAAATCCTGGACCGGCTAACCCTTTGCGAACTTTCTTCCATAACAAATCTATTCCCCTTTCTACTGACAAAGTTTTTTTATCATATTCAACTTCATTATTTTTTAATGATTCTTCCACCTCGTCCACTGTTGTATTATGAACATCTATAGTATATTTCTCTTGTAGAATTTTTGAAAAATCATACGTAACCCATTCATCTTTTAAATCAAAAGTTAAACCCTTGTGTGTAAATTCTGTTTTGTCATATACCTTTTCTGCTATCGTTATATATAGTTCCTTTGTCATCTTCATACCTTTACTAAAATCTGAGTATGCCTCGTAAAATTCTACAGCAGTGTAGTCTTGTGCATGCTCTGGAGACATACCTTCATTTCTAAAAACACGCCCTATCTCAAAAGTCTTTGGAAGACCTGCGATCAATAATCTCTTTTGCCACAGCTCACCAACTGAGATTCTTAAGTACACCTCCATATCTAGCGCATTGTGATGAGTTACAAATGGTCGTGCATCTGCCCCACCTGTAGTATTTTCCAAAACTGGAGTTTCAACTTCTATATAATCACGAGTCAATAAAAAACTACGAATTGTATTCCAGAACATACTTCGTCTTTTCATCATATCTCGATTGTCTTTATTTAAAATAAAATCTAAATATCTCTTTCTATATCTTTCATCCTCATCTTCTATTCCATAAAATGAATCAGGTATAGGTCTCAAGCTTTTCGATAACAGTCTCCATGAAGTAACTGACAATGCATTTGTTTCTCTTTTTGTAACATAGGCACATCCTGTAAATTCTATAAAGTCACCAGTATCCACTAGTTCAAAAAAATCTGTGATTGATTGCTCACCCATATTTTCCAGTGAAAGAAAACATTGCACTTTTTCAGATGTACCGTCGATCAGATCAACAAAACCAAGTTTTCCTTGTCCTCTCACTGAGATAATCCTACCACCTATTATTATCTCTTTTTGAGAATCCAAAAGTTCTTTAAAAGAATCTGTAAATTCAGCGTTTGTAGTGTCTATATATGAATCTACAGGATATGACTCTATTCCCTTATCTTGTAATAGTTTAACCTTTAAGGCTCTTTGATCTCGGATGTCGTCTATTGATGTCATGAGTGCAGTTTAGCATAAAACACGTAAAAAAATAATCGCCGCCGAGGTCTGTGAGGACCAAGGGGCGAAGGGGTTTTATGTAAGACGGCGAATTGGGACGTAATCCAAACAATTGAATCCACTGTTGAGATCCATCCAATGAATCTTGTTTTGAGGGGTCAAGGTTGGGACAAAAAGGGGCGGTTTTTTTGAATCCGCAAGCACTTCAGGATAGGGACCGTAAATTACATCAAGCCAACCACACATGTGAATATTTTGAAAAATGGCCGGACGTGTTTCAGGGAATTGCTGATAATGTATCAAAGTTACCAAACCGATAACACGATGAAGGAAGCGAGCTTCTAGTATGCGAATAATCTCATGACCATCAGGTCTTGAAACGGTGCCATGCTGATCAGGATGTTGCCATCCCTCAAGATGAAGGGCGGGTTTCATTTCAAAATGATTGGAATAATGCCTACCTTGATGCCAATACGGGAGATATTTTTCTATGTTCATAACAGTCTCATTTAAGCATAAAACCTACATCTTGGGAACTACTCTGATTTTTTTACAAACTCCACAA
>JAYTDF010000006.1:0-2893 GCA_043736035.1 Candidatus Parcubacteria bacterium | reverse complement strand
GCAAGAACAACTTTAGAGATGATTTGCTTTGCGTCATCTGGATTTTCCTCAAGGAATGATGAGAAAGCCTCACCAAAAATACTTGATACGGCGGATTGTGCTTCGGTTGATCCAAGTTTTGATTTTGTCTGTCCTTCGAACTGTATCTCTTGTAGCTTCACTGAAACAACTGCACATAAACCTTCAAGCACATCATCTCCTGTAAATGACTCATCATCTTTTACTAGATTGCTTTTCTTCGCGTATGTATTTAAAATACGAGTCAATGCCGTTTTAAAACCTGTAACATGAGTACCTCCTTCTAGTGTATAGATATTGTTAGCAAAAGCCACAAGACGTGGATTCATGTCATCTGTATATTGAAGTGCAACTTCAACACCAACATTAACACCTTCTGCTCCTTTATCTTTTGATGTATAATCCTTTTCTACATAGAAAACATTTTTATGAATCACTTTTTGAGTCTGATTGTAAAAAGAAACAAGTGAAGATAATCCACCCTCGAAGTAAAATGAAGTTGATGGAGCTACAATATTTTCATCATATATGTAAACAGAATCATCAAGCAAAGATTTTACTTGCTTTTCATTCATACCTGATTCTCTCAAGTCGATAATGTTTATTGTTAAACCTTTTACAAGATATGCTTGCTGTCTGAAACGAGATACTATCTTTTGCCAATCATATTCTATACCCTCTTTGAAAATAGTCGCATCTGGTTTCCAAGTAACAATAGTTCCATGAAGTTTCGATGCGCCAACTTTTTTAAGAGCGTATTTTGGTTTTCCGATCTCATATTCTTGGATAAATTTTGATCCATTTTGATGAACTTCAACACGAGTGTGTATTGATAGAGCGTTAACTACAGAAGCACCTACACCATGCAAACCTCCTGACACCTTGTACCCTTCACCACCAAACTTTCCTCCCGCATGAAGCACTGTCATAATAGTCTCAACCGCAGATACTTTTGTTTTTGGATGTAAACCTGTTGGCATACCTCGACCATTGTCGACTATACGAATATATCCGTCAGGCAGTAAAGATACTTCGATACGATCGGCAAAACCTCCCATGGCCTCATCTCTACAGTTGTCAAAAATCTCCCATATAAGGTGATGTAAACCTTCAGGTCCTGTAGTACCAATATACATACCTGGACGCTTTCTAACAGGCTCTAGACCCTCTAGGACTTGGATTGAATCGGCATCATAGCCTTTTTGTTTTTTTTCTGCCATATTTATACATTATAGCATATTTGAGAGTTTTTTGGGTAGGGGTTTTTGGGGTTTTGTGGTGTGGGTTTTAGAAGAATATAGAAAATTATCCCCTTCCCAACTTTTCTTCCACTGACTTAAGTTTTTCACTCAATCTAACAAGTTCTTCAGGAATATCATCTTCTGAAAATTTCATCATTTCCATTTGTATCAAATAGTATGCTGCAAATAGATATTCTCCAACATCAAAAACAAGATTTGAATCAACAAGTAGATCAGCAACTTCAATATTGAACTCCAGTCGAGAATATGTACTCTTTGATTCATCAGCTTCTTTTTTCATTTGAGTAAACCAAAGCTTGTATGCTTCGACCGCTTGAAAAGATTCACCTTGTTGTTTAAAAAGTTGAATAACCTCATCGCGATTGGGTATTTCTGGGCTAAAAGATTTTTCGAATTGTATCATGGGTTTATTGTAGCAAGTTTTTTATATAAGAGTAAAATATTCCAATGTATAGTATTCATATTATGTAAAACGTGTTTTTTTATTGGACTACTATTAAAAACCAATGACCAGAGTAAAAGAGATTTTTTATTCCACTCAGATACATTGGAATCACGTATAACATCCGATATCTCCTCTTTTGTGAAAGTATCAAAAAGCCAAGATACAGCAGGGGTAGTGCCTCCGTTTAAGACATTTTTAACAATAAGCACTCTATGATCAGGCATGGATAAATCAATCTTATCTGTATCATAAGACCAAAGGCACACTTTAACTGATTGAGGTAAACCATATTTCATATACGTATTATACCATATATGTTGAGTTTTGGCAGTTGTCTGGAATTTCCGGATAAATGAATTTTTTCTGAAATAACCTCCTACCGCACCTCAAACCCCGCCCCAACCAAAACACCAGCAATCTCCCCCATCACACCCTTCGTCTCCTCCTCCGTCAACGTCTTCTCATACGACTGAAACACAAACCGATACGCATACGAAGTCTTTCCGTCTTTCTTAAAGATATCAAATCTAAAATAATTTTCTATAAGTGGTTGTCTCAAAACTTCATCTTTTATCATATGCTCTATATCCTCCTCACCTTTACCCAACTCATCACTCACAAAAAATGCTATATCACGACTCATCGCTGGATAGTCAGATCCTTTTTTATATTTCTTACCTTTGATCAGTGCATTATCAGAAAGATAGTTATTTGCATGCTCAATATGCTCTAGAGAGATATTTTTAAGATCTATTTCAAATAAGATAATATTTTGAATATGTTGCACAGTTAAAACTTTCTCATTTAAATTAAGTTCTGTTATTAAATCATTTATTGTAGTTTCTGGACTTTTATCTTTTGGCCATTTCACCATCCCTAGTGCGATAGCAAGGTGATTTTCCTCAACAATATCATTTCCACTTTGAGAAAATACTTTTCCAATCTCAAAAACCTTAACTGTATTCTTTGAAACAAGATCCAGATATTTAAAATTATTTTCTACTGCCTTCACAATATTTTTTTTCAAATCACCTCGTAAACTATCTCTATCCGCTGTCAGTGAATTTTCTAGTTTGATAGAATTTGAATTTACTTTCGAATCTACAAGCGTGTGTAGTATTACCTCATCAAAATCTTTGGCTTTGAAAAATTTACGAAGGTTAAAAAT
>JAYTDF010000005.1:0-8303 GCA_043736035.1 Candidatus Parcubacteria bacterium | reverse complement strand
GTAGTATTTGATCGTTATACATATATTTTTTCTTTTAATAATTTTTTTGCTCTGTTAATTTTAACCCCCACACTGTTCGTGGATATTTTTAATATATCAGATATTTCTTCATAACTTTTGTCTTCAAAAAATTTTAATATTAATATTTCCTGATACTCGGGTGATAATTTTTTAATCTCTACTTTAATGCGATCAAGATTTTCCTGATCGTGTAGCTGTTGACTGTCTGGAATAAAACTCTCATCTTGCAATATGTGCAACAATTTTGAATCTTCGTCATCCAGAGATATGGCTATATGTTTTTTATTTTTTCTATGCCAGTCTATTATATAGTTGTGGGTTATACGATAAATCCATGATGAAAATATCAAACTATCATCATAGTCATTGATATTTCTATAAATTTTAATAAAAACGTCTTGCAATATATCTTCCTTATCGTGATTGTTTACATTTGTCCGGCGGTCTATATATCGCTCAAGCTTTGTTCGATAGCGGTCTATGATATGAGAAAGATGCTCCGGATTTTGGCGAACCAAAACAACTAATTCGTTATCAGTTTTATCTTGTATATCATGCACTATTCTATTATATACGATTTTTTGGTGGATTTATTACACGCGTTGTGGTCCTGTAAACATTTGACAAATCGAAACAAATAATATATAATACACCCATTATGAATATATTTCGCACAATCATACGCTTTGCCATAATCCTAGTATTCCTAGTATTATTGGTCTTTTTAAGTGTTACATTATTCAAATTAATACCTTTAGGTATTAACCAGTTGGCTACCGCTAGTCTTTCCATAACAGGATTAGACAATGCCACAACGACTACAACAACCGTTATTGATAGAACACCTCAATACGTGGCTACAACTACAGGTGGACTAAATGGTGTCGTTACACAGACAGTTGGCGATATTGTTATAGGTGAAAAACCAACAACGGTTAAGACAAACACAGTTGTTAAAACTGTGTACGTACCTAGATACTACCCTACTCAACCAAACTATACATACTCAGGTCTTAAGAATATAAAAGTAAATCTAGTAGCAGTTGGTATCATCGACAGATATAGTGGACAATTTGTTTCTACGAACTCATACACATCAGATGATACAATTGTTGTGAAATACCGAATATCTAATGATCAAGATACATCAACTGGACCTTTCTCCATGCGTGTTGATATGCCAGCTCTCGGATACAACGATAGAACAAAAAATATTGATAATATAAATATACCGGGAAGAAGTTCATATAACGTTGAAGCTCGTTTTAACGGACTTGATACAAATACTACTCCAGTTGTACGAATATACACAGATACAAACGGGAGTGTTGCTGAGACAAATGAAAACGATAATACTCTTTCAGTGAGTTTAGGTAATGTTGTAAATAATAATAATAATAATAATTGTTCATATTACAATAATTGTAATAACAACAATAACAATAACTACAACAATTGTAATCAGTACAATCAAAACAATACTGAATGTTATGACTACTGTGCTCGATATGGATGTGGAAACAACTACGGAACACCTAACTTATCTATATCTTCTATTCAAACAGGTAAATTTATAAATGGTGTATTTAACGCCCAGACTAATTTTAATGCTGGGGATACAGTTACTATAAAATTGAGAGTTAAAAATACAGGAGGATCATTTTCAAACACTTGGTCTACACGTACAACCTATTATGACAGCAATAGTTCATTTAGAGAAAAAACAACAACAGGTGAAAGATACCTTGGGGCAAATGAAGAGACAACGCTGACATACAACATAGATAGTATAAGTCGAGGAAATACTACATTTAATGTAAACATTGATTCAAATAATAATGTTTCTGAGACGAATGAGGGTGATAATGCAGGAACTGTAAGTATCTATACATATTAATTAGTTAAAAAAACCATCCTTAAATCGGGATGGTTTTTCTTTTAGTTAAAATAATCAATCTTCATATGTCTTTTCATCTCATCCATGTTTTTCTTGGCCTGCTTTTGAACTTTTTCAGTTCCTTTTTGTACGATCTTAAGAATGGCTTTTTTATCTTTTTCAAGAATTTTGCGGCGTTCTCTTATGGGGGTTATCAGGTCTTGCAATACTTGTATCAATCTTTTCTTTAGAGCCACATCACCTAACCCTCCTTTTCTATATTGTTTTTTTAATTCGTCGATTTCTGATTTTCTCTCGTCAAATATATCAAGATATGAGAATACTACATTGCCTTCAACTTTTCCCGGATCGGAAACCAAGATATGGGTCGGGTCGGTGTACATGCTCATAACTTTTTTTGCAATAACATCATCTTCATCTGATAAATAGATTGCATTGTTGAGAGACTTACTCGCCTTAGCTTGACCGTCTATGCCAACCAATCTTTTGGTATCAGATAGTATAGGTTTTAATTCTGTAAAATATTCTCCATAGATAGAATTAAATTTTCTTACAATTTCGTTTGCTTGTTCTATTTGGGGAAGTTGATCATCTCCTACTGGAATCACATTTGATCTTAAAAATAACATGTCAGCAGCTTGACTCACTGGATAACATAAAAATCCAGCAGGAACATCTTCACCAAATCCTTTTTGTTTCATTTCTGTTTTTACAGTTGGATTTCTTTTGAGACGAGCAAGTGTTACAAGATTTAAAAATACAACAGTCATCTCTGCAATCTCTGGGATCTGAGACTGTATAAAATAAGTTGTTTTTTTAGGATCCACACCACATGCCATGTTGTCTAGGATAACTTCGATCACATTTTCAGAAACTTTTGAAGGGTTTTCTGCATTATCTGTAAGCGCTTGTATGTCAGGAATCATGTAATATGCTTCGTCAGCAGTTTTTTGTAGCTCTATGCGGTTTTTGATAGAGCCAACATAATGTCCAAGATGCAGTCTTCCTGTGGGACGGTCTCCGGTTAGTGCGATGGTTTTGGTGGTTTTCATATGGGTTAATAGTACCTTATTGTGGGAGAGGTTATCAAGGTATCTTCTTGTTTATATTTGTTAATAGATTTAAATGTGTGGCACAATATATACATGAAAAATACACAAAAAGGTTTTATGGGAATTATTATAATTATAATTGTTGCACTGGGTCTAGGAATAGGAGGAACGTATTATACAATGAACAATAAGACTAGCACTACCAACAATATTGCACAAACAGCAACGGGATACGATTTACAAAAAGAAGAATTAAACCAAAAGGCTAATGTTGTATCTGTAAATTCTACCAATAATAACTCGCAAAAAACATTCTCAACAAAAGTTGACACTGTATCTGCAACTCCTAACCTTACAGCTACACCAAAATCAGCAGAATCTACAGCAGTTGGAACTTGCGGTTTAGTTATCACTTCACCTTCTTTAGGCTCAAAGGTTACTTGGCCAATCGTGATAAAAGGAAAAGTTTTACAAAGTGAAACTACAAGTGGTTGTGCCTGGCAGACATCAGAAGGAGTCTCAGGAAGTGCTCAGTTCTATTTTAACGAAAACAATCGTGGATGGAAACTGGCTGGTAGTCCTGTTATTTTTGGACCAAATATTTCCACAACCTTCAATTACACAGAAATAGGTTTACCAATGAACACACCAATCAAAGTTGTATTTACTGAAGAAAATGCGGCAACAATTCGTCCTGCTTTATCATTTGAATTACCACTTGTATTAAAATAGAGATATTGAGAAAATGAACCCCTCCCCGATGCAGAACATCGAGGTATCACATGGGACAAGCTTTGCTTGTCCCATGTGCCGGAGCAGAGCTCCGAGGTATTTACCGTTTACTCCTCGGTTCGGAAATACATGTGTCATCACATGTATTTCGCTCACTCTACGTCGTTAATATATTGTGTTCAAAACAGTTCTAAAGAGGAGTAAATTTATTTAAATTTTTACCCAGCAAAATACTCAACATTTTTCATCGCTGTTTCCTTAAAGCTCTCACTTACATCATAAAAATCAACTAGATTTACACTATAAGGTGTCTCCATTTCTTTTATCTTATCTTGTATTTCAAAAAAATCATTCTCAGGTATTTTATTTCCAAGTACACCTATGTCTATATCTGACCTCTCACCTCCTGTTTCTGTAACCCTTGAACCAAAGAAAAATATTTTATATTCAGACAATACTATATATGAATTTAATATATCTTTTATCTGAGCTTCTATTTTTTTTCTATCTTCTATTTTTAATTTCATTATTTTACTACTATACTAGATATATTATGAAAATATTCTGAAAACTTTTTTGCTGAACTAGATACTTCTTCAGCAGTCAATTCTTTGTATTCATGAGCAGTTTGATTTCTTATATTTCTCATAGTAGTCCAGTTTTCAACATCTTTTTCAGTAAAAACAGATACCAAAAAAGCGGACTTGAAAGACTGTATAGGAGATTGTATTTCAAGCTGTGAATATTCTACTTCTAGAAAATTTTTCAAAACTTTCCAACCTGCATCAAAAGTAAATTCAAAACGCTTAACTAAAGCATCTCTTTCTATTGTATTTTTAGGCTCTAAAACTTCATCAAACCTAGCTAGAGCATTTTTAAATTCTTTTATCTTTTTATCGAGTTTTTCTTGCATGTGGTTAGTATAGTATATTTTAAGTTTATTTTCTATAGTTATTTTATAGCATCTTTAAACTTAACATATCTACCTTTAATACGTTCTATATAATTTTTATCACGTAAAGAATTGTTAACAAGTTCCAAACATTGATTTTGTAAACCAGTCTGTATTCCACCCATCTCAATATAAGCTCCTATCATCTCTTTAGCCAAAGCATCATCTCTAGCCCAATCTACATAATACTCCAAACTTTCCCAACCAAAACCAATAGTGCCGATTATTTCATTAGTATCTTTTTTTGCAACGTTTATCATTACCTTTCTACAATCACAAGCATAGTCTGTGCAATAATTTTCAATAAGAATATATGCACCTTTAGATAATCCAAATGTATCCTGTAAAAGCATTATTTTTCTTTGTTCTTTTATATCTTCTGGGAATAGGTAAAAATATGAAACAAAAGCTCCTTTTGGTAAATCTGATGGTAATTTATTTTTTTTATGCTCAGTCATATAATTTTTATTATTAATTATAATTTGTTTTAAATATTTTTCTCCGCAATACTCATGCATTGTGGCAAGTACTAGTTGTATTGATTTATAGGGTCCTACAGGTATTGAGTCAATATACTTATATTTGGCATACATAGGATTGGAAAATGTATTAGCTAAGAAAAGTAACTCTATATACATGTCAGATAGTATTTTATTATTTCTATCAACAATAAACTTATTTGAAATAAATTCACCATAAGGACATCTTATATGTACAGTAAGTGGACCCAATTGATGCCTAAACATTCTCACAGCGGAGTGACGAATAATTCCATTTTTATGTTTAATTAGAAAAAATAACCACGGAAATTGAAAATCTTGTTTCGCATCTTTATTCTGTAAAAAATACAATACCGATATTGCTACTACAAAGTTTACTTGTCGCCATTCTTCTATGATACCTCTATATACAAGATCACTCATTTCCAAAATATCTTGTATCTCTTTAAAATTATCAGATTTTTTATATAAAAACACACGAACGTATTTAGATGCTTTTTTACTAGATTCTTTATCTCCCGTAAGGATTGTGTTGAATATGTCGGTGAATGTTTGCATGACTTTAATTTTCATAGTACCTTATTTGATTTATTATTAAAAGATATAGAAAAACGAACAAAGCATTCTTTCCTTGAATGACCTTATTTTTCTATCTTAAACTTATCCACAATTTTAGATTTGCAAAATATTTGACAGGTGAACTGTAGTTCACTATACTTACATCATGACTAAACAACAAACAATAACTACAATAAATAAAGAAATTAATAAGATTAATACAGAGATAGATCTTAAAATAATCCAAGGTCTAGCCTATAGAGCCGAGGCAAGAAGACATAAGATGCTTCTTCTAAAACTTCGCCGAGACGCTCGTCCTACATGGCAATATCGCCTTTCACGCATGGTAACATCATTCTTGCTATAATAACTGTATAATAAATCGCAAGTATGATAGAAACCTACCAAAAAAAAATATTGTCATTTTACGAGACTTATAAACGTATGCCTGGCTATGCTGAGATCATGAAGCTTACCGGTTTTAAATCAAAAAATGCTGTGTATAAGTTGATAAACAAGCTAGTTGATCTTGGCGTGTTGAATAAAGATACCCAGGGTAAAATAACTTTGGCCGCGAGTATGGATGAAGTTCCATTCTTGGGATACGTTGAAGCTGGTCTACCCTCCCTTGCTGAAGAAGATTTATTGGATACAATAGATCTTGATAAATATCTTATTCCTCATAAAGAAAATAGTTACATCTTGGAAGTTAAAGGTGACTCTATGATTGAAGAAGGTATCAAGGAAGGTGATTATGTTATAGTTGAAAAAAAATCTGATGCACGCGACGGGGAAATTGTTATAGCAGAAGTGGACGGTGGCTATACGATGAAATTTTTTAAGAAGAAAGGCAATGTCATTTTCTTAAGACCTGCGAACAAAGATTTCAAAGATATCTACCCTACTGAATCATTTGCTATTGTTGCGGTTGTGAAGGGAGTGATACGGAAGTATTAATTACGAATTTATTTTAGTTATAATCAAAAAACCTAGTCCGCTTACAACTAGGTTTTTTGTTTTATTTGACACCAATCTAAAATTTGCTAAACTATAGATAAAAATGGGTTATCCCTCACGCTTAAGTCATCAAGCTTAGGCTAACAATTTACTTCCAGATAATGTTAATTATCTGGATTTGAATTTTTATAAAACCCACATTACTTAACCCAATCTTTCTGATCTATGCCCGACTGCCGTATTGCACTTTTTAATGTTTTTAAATTTATTGATTCGCTATTCCCTCTATATGGAACAGTTACTGTTCTAAAGTGACCATTTTTATAAGCAATAAAATGCACATGGCTTCCTCTTTGATTTTTAACAACAAAACCATTGTCTCTCAAAAAAGAGGTTACATCATTATATGTCCAGTTGTTAAATCTTTTAGGCATCGTATGTTAGATATTTGAAAAACCATAATTATTTACAATGAATGGAGATTTAACATTTTTCTTAACCTTTTGAACTCCAGAAATATTATTCCACATAATTTCGTATTCAGGATCAGCTTCTTGGTTTAATGGATAAAAATCTCTCAAACCCTTCACCTTTTTAAGGGTTTCAACATAGCCTTGCATAGCATCAAACAGCTCTAAAGTAGTCATTGTCGGATTATCACCGTGAACAACAATATTGAACTCCAAAGCTGCACCATACCAGATTTTTGGCTCTTTAATATCTTGAAAAACTATATATCTTACCTTGCCTGATTTAAGAGTATTCATAATGAAAATATAGCAAAATGAATAATAATTCGCAACAAACAAAAACACCCTTTCGGGTGCTTTTACCTATACATCCAACCTCGCCGCCCTCGCATTTGACTGAATAAAACTCTTTCTTGAAGGAACATCGGTTCCCATCAAAACGTCGATCACACGGTCTGTCGCTACTATATCCTCTATTCTCACCTGCTTCAAAACTCTTTTTGCTGGGTCCATAGTTGTCTCACCTAACTCATCAGCGTTCATTTCACCTAATCCTTTATATCTTTGTATATAAGGTTTCTTAACTGTTTTTGTTTTTGAAGATGTTTCTTCCTCTCCTTCTACTTCCTCCATGTTTTCATTTTCCTCCTCACCTTCCTTTATCTCTGCATCAGCTTGTTCGTATCCTATCTTTTTAAAATATGCGTCTTTCTCTGCATCTGAATAATAATATCCAACTTCTTTTCCGTATTTGATCTTATAAAGTGGCGGTTGTGCTACATAAATAAACCCTCCTTCGATAAGTGGTCTAAAGTATCTATATAGTAAAGTTAAGATAAGAGTTCTGATGTGAGCCCCGTCAACGTCGGCATCAGTTGCTATGATAACTTTATGATATCGAAGTTTTGTGATATCAAACACATCACCGATGGCAGTTCCAAGTGCAATAACAAGATTTCTAACTTGCTCTGAAGCGAGTATCTTATCAAGTCTTGCACGCTCGATGTTCAAGATCTTTCCTCTTAGTGGAAGCACTGCTTGAGTCTTTCTATTTCTTCCTTGAACTGCAGTACCTCCCGCAGAGTCTCCCTCCACGATAAAGAGTTCTGACTCTTCAGCTCTTCTACTTTGACAATCAGAAAGTTTTCCTGGAAGTGTCATTCC
>JAYTDF010000004.1:0-13911 GCA_043736035.1 Candidatus Parcubacteria bacterium | reverse complement strand
TTCCAAAAGAAATAGCTATCAATATATACAGAAAACTCCACACTGGTCCAAATAAGTACGATGGTGGTGCCCAAGTTGGTTTGATAAGGGTTGAATACCAGTTGTATGTGTTGTTCATGGCTTAAGTATATTGCAAAAATAAAAATAAGCTAGTAAAATTTTCACATAGAATCAACTCATGATATAATTTAACTATGAATTTTAAATCAGAAAAAATAACTAAAAGTGGTTTTCTGGTTCTGCTTGTACTCGCTGGTGCACTCCTTTCTTTTATTCAAATAGCGTTTGCAGCGGCTCCAAACCCAGGGCATAACTTTTCAAGTGCGGGAGGTGGTGCTGCTCAAGGTGATCTTTTGTATGGCTCTGCTGTTGATGTGTTATCAGCACTACCGAAAGATACTAACGCTACGAGATATTTGTCAAATACTGGAACAAGTAATAACCCTGCTTGGTCACTTATAAACTTAGCTAATGGTGTTACTGGCAACTTGCCAGTAACAAACCTTGGTGGGGGAACGAACGCCAGTGCTTCTACTTTTTGGCGAGGTGATGGAACTTGGGCGGTGGGTGGGGAAACGATCGTTATACTAGGATCTGATGTGGTGAACAACAATGCTACTCTAAACACATTACAAGACTGTACCGGCTTGTCTTTCGCTGTAACAAGTGGTGTGCGTTATAGGTTTAGAGCAACGATAAACTATACAGCAGCTGCTGCAACTACAGGATCTCGTTGGACTTTAAATGGTCCAACCACTTCTGAACTTTCATATATGTCTACATATTCGTTATCTGCAACAACGAACACAGATAACAGTGCGGTAGCATACTCTATACCGGCTGCTTCAAACCTAAACTCTGCTAACACCACAGGAAACATAGCGACAATAACAGGGGTTATTGTCCCTTCCGCAAACGGAACGCTTGTCGTACGTTTTGCTTCAGAAGTAGCCAGTTCCGCTATTACATGTAAAGCTGGTAGTACAATAGAGTACTGGTAAAATAATATGAGTAAAAATAAATTAAACAGAACACATAAAAAAAGAAGCAATATATTTGTTTTATTTTTCATGTTTTTGAGTTTTGTTTTACTCTATGCACATTACATAACTATCGATGCTGAATCGGTTGCAACCGAAAAAGAAGCTGAGGATTTGACTATATATGATAGTAGTTCTGGATTTTACGAAGTACCAATGTCTACAAATGTTGTACCTAAAAGTGAAAAAGTTGTAGAGTCTCCAACTATGGCTATAACAGATACTCTTATTTTGAAAGATGATTCACCAGAGTCATTGGGTTTGTCTATTTATAAATTATCAACAGGTGGTGCAATATTACATACTGAAGTGGGTGATGGTCACGAATCATCGTACGATGTAAAACCTTTTGGTGTTGGAAATTTTACTGCTATAAAAACATCCCGTGCGTATGCTTGCTCTGAGTTAAACTTATCACAATGTGAGGCAAGCTCTGGGTATATAAGTGAAAAATTATTTTCTATAACTACAGATGGGGTATCCTTAGGTACCCCTGTGAGTGCTCAAACAAATTCAACTACCACGGTTGCTAGCTCTACAGTGTTAGATGATTTGAAAAATACACTGAGCGCAGATGGTATTTTGACTATAGGATCAACAACAAATCCTGTTGCATCTAAAGCAGACCCAGTAGCGGTTATACTTGATACAATAAATCCTGCAGAATCAAGTCTTGTTTTACCAGAGACCGATAAAACACCAGAGGTAAATCTTGACTCATTGCTCCAACATTCAACAACAATAGACGCACCTTTGATGATACAAAATGATTACACGAATAACCAAGAAGTAAAAAATGCAGATTTTTAAAAGTATATTTTTTTATTTCATTATACTCGTATTGTTTCCTCAGATAACTTCTGCTGGAACATTGTCATGTAGTGTAACCACAACCTGTCCAACTGGAGCGATTATATATCGTATGTCGAGTACAACTAATGCTCATGGCGAATTGGCCACACAATCAAATTACACCAACATGATTTGCTGTACCGGTATTACAGGTATATCAAACTCCTGTTCTGGTACATTTGCTACAGCATTAAAATTTTCTAGTACAACAAATGCTCATGCTGAGAAAAGCACTTTTTCTAATTTTAGTAATAATGCATGTATTTCAATCCCAACAGGCGGAAGTGTGTCTATAGGGTATCAGGCCTCAAACTGCACAGGGTATGACACGACACTCGGTTCTATAGAAAGTGATATAAATAGTCACATTGGTGATAGTTTGGCATATACTAACAAAATATGCGGAACTGCAAATGGAACACAATCACTTACATTTTCTATATCTGACAACACGATAGGTTTTGGAACATTGCTTGCTGTATCTACTCGATACGCTACAGGGGACACGTTTGGTGCATCAGTTGACACTGCGGATAGTCATACACTATCAGCTAGTACAAATGTCTCTGGCGGCTACAGTATTTCTTTAAATGGTACAACATTAACATCTGCTGCCAATACAATCACTGCGATGGGTGGAACTGCGACAGCATCCAGTATAGGAAGTAAGCAGTTCGGACTCCGAATTATATCAAATTCTGGAACAGGTATTGCTGTATCTCCGTACAACACCAGTAATTGGGCTTTTGACACTGCTACATTTCCAGACACGATTGTAACTGGTGTGGGAGATGGTAGTGCATCGGTTTTGGGCATGAGATATATATCAAACATATCTGCAAGTACACCTGATGGATCGTATTCGGCAGTACTAACATACGTGATGACAGTGAATTTTTAATTGTATATATAAATTCTTTGTTTTTATTTATTGTTTAAGGTATAATTATTACAATTGAAAATTATAAAAAATAAAAAAATAAAAAAATATAAAAATGCCAACTTTTAAAAATTTTACAAAAATAGTATCAGCAACAACTCTCATATTCTGTTTTTTTGTAGCACCGATCGCTAACGCAGCATCACTTACTGCACAATCAGATACTCAGTCTAGTTTAAAGATTAGTACAGCCTCAAGTCATGTCATTGCATTTGTAACACCTTCTGGTGCGTCTGCTGCTGGACAAACTATTATTTTAACATTCCCATCAGACTATAACCTTACAAGTAAGACTATAGGTACAATATCTCTTACACATGGTGCATCAACTGGTCTAGAATCTACTGAAACACTTGCTGCGGCTCCATCTACAACTGTTTGGGGTGCAGTATTGTCGGGCACACAGAACCGTATACTTACACTTACTGCGCCAACTGATGGAGTAGGTACAGCAGCTGTTGCACCCAATGATAAAATTATCATCACATATACGAGTGCAAATACTATAAACCCAACTACGGCAAATACATATACAGTAAACATTACAGGTACATTTGGTGATACAGGTAGTGTGACATCAAACATCATTACAGATGACCAAGTTGTAGTTTCTGCATTGGTTCCTCAATCAATTACATTTTCAATTTCTGATAGTACTATCGGTTTCGGTACTCTACTGTCTACTGGTCCAAGATATGCTACAGGAGACACATTGGGTGGAGGTGCCGAAGTAGAAGCAAACAACATTGTTGTTGGAACAAATGCGGCTAACGGCTACAGTTTAACTGTTAATGGTACAACACTTACGTATGGTGCCAACACTGTAACTGCCATCGGTGCATCAAACACTGCATCTGCTCTAGGTACTGAGCAATTTGGTGTACGTGCTACAGCTACAGGTGGAACAGGTGCCGTTACATCCCCATATGCAGCTTCAGGCTTTGCATTAAACACCGCATCCTTTCCTAGTCAAATAGCCTCAGCAACTGGTGCAACAAACAGTACAACATACAGTATGAGATATATTGCTAATATTTCAGCTAACACGGAGGCTGGTATTTATGGATCAACATTGACTTATACTGCAACACCAAACTTCTAGTTGTTCACTCTAGAACTAACTTAAAGATTTGTAGTTTTAATTAACATATTAATAGTAAATACATGATTTCATATAAAAAAATAAAAATTATAACTATAATTATAGCTATAACTCTATCGATCAACACAAATGCATTAACAGTTTCTCCTGCACGTATAGAAATATCTGGAAATCCTGGGCAAACACTACGTGGTGAAATCAATATCTATAACGAGCAACCAGAAGTAAAAACTTTTTACACTTCTTATGAAAATTTTCAATCAAGTGATGATTCTGGTGCTCCAAAGTTTGTTGGATCTGAAAATGGTCTTGCTACGTGGATAAAAACAGAAGAATCACTTGTGGTTAATTCTCAAGAGAAAAAAGTCTTACCTTTTACGATTACCATACCATCTGATGCTGAGCCGGGTGGTTATTTTGCAGCAGTATTTTTAGGTAGTCAACCTCCCACTAATGCAGAAGGTGGTACGGTTTCCATAGGTGGAAAAATAGGCATTTTGGTTCTTCTTCGTGTAAATGGTGACATAAAAGAAGGGGCAGGATTAACAGAATTTAGTACACAAAATAAAAAAAGATTTTTCTCAAATTTACCTATAAGTTTGATATATAAAGTTAACAACTCAGGAGGGGACAGGATTGTTCCAATAGGTGATATTAAAATAAAAAATACTATACGTCTAAATTCTGCAACAATAAATCTAAACGAAGGTAAGGGAAGTGTTTTGCCTGGAAGTGTGAGAAAATTTGAGACTGTATGGGGTGAAAAAATAAAAGATGAAAAAGAAAAAACCTTTTTTGAATCAGCAATGTTTCAGATTAAAAACTTTCACTTAGGGGTTTACACAGCAAAAATAAATATGACATGGGGTGAAGGTAAGTCCAATGTAAACTCAGATAGTTTCACTTTTTTCATAATACCGTGGCAATTATTAACTATTGTTCTTATACTAGTCCTATGTATTGGATTCTTTGGAATAATTGCGTTACGAAAATATAATAAATTTATTATAAAACAAGCAAGACTAATGAATACTCATGAGTAATATATGTTTCTTAAATACGAAGTGTATGTGTCACTCTTGTTAGTATTTTTCCTGTCAGGTAGTGAAACCGCTTATGCTTTGAATGTCACAATTTCAGCCCGAGTACCAGGCTGTGGAGACAATATACTAGATGTTAATGAACAATGCGATGGTAACCCTGTGCTGCATAACTCCTGTTCGAACATGGGATTTCAAGCTGGAAATTTGTCTTGTACAAATGCTTGTAATTATGACACATCATCGTGCTCTGTCGCACCATCAAGCGTTTCGGCAGGTGGAAGTTTTTCTATTATTGATTATATTAAAAATAATACAACTTTATCATCAATAGATATTAAAAAATTAAATTTAGCTGATAATTCAGTAATATTTGAAGGTGTTACAAAACCAGATACAGAAGTTTTTTTATCAGATGATACTAAAATAATTAGAAAAACTAAATCAGACAAATATGGTAAATATTCTTTATCTGTCTCAAATCTGTCTAAAAAGGATAATATATTCACATTAACTAGTGGTAATGAAAGAAAAAGATTTATTGTAAATATGTATTCAAACAATATTGTTAAATATAATGATGTTGCTTTAGGTAGTCAAAACAAGTTTAAAATCGACGCAATCATAAAGGAGTATGAAGACAAGATGAATGTTGATTTCACTGATTTCCAGTCTAAGATTACGTTGTAGTATTGATCTTCTTGGCAACAAACATTAAAAATAAAGTAAATAGCATTAAGGCTATTATCGAAAAAACTGTAGGCACGAAAGACAATATTTTGTCCACTCCTATTTTTATTACATTTTCTTCCACAGTTGCAGTTGGCAATGTTACAACAACTCTCCATTTTCTATTAATAAATATATCTACAGGTTCAAAAGCTGCTATCTTTTCATCCCCATCAAAAAAATATCTTTTTGTACCAGGTACTCCTGCTTTTATATCCTTTAAAACCTTTTCAGGCTTAGATGCACCCACTAAAAGCTTTTGAAATTGTGTTGATACAATATTTGTTCCAATCAACTCAGGTTTTGGGTTACTTAGTACTGTTCCATCATCATCATATAGTGATACATATCCACCCTTACTTAACTGTATGTCCTTCATATAATTTTTCTTCAAATCATTTAGATTAATGGCACCTCCAACTGTACCTGTAAAATTATTATTCTCGTCCCAGACCGGTACATGTATAGAAATTATGTAGTCATTAAATTCTGGTCTTTTTATAATACGACTCATAACAGGTTTATGTTCAGGGTCTTTGAATATTTCATCCATATACGCTCCAAACTTTTTTCCGCCCACACCTATTAATTCTTTATACACAGAACATTTAAAAATATCATTTACGTCTGTACGTACAAAACCGTCCAATTTGTTATCGGGGTTATTTGAAATCTCTTCAAGTTTTTTATTACAAGTTTCTTCGTTACCATGTATAATTTCAGGTAATTTTGCTATCAACTTTAATTCAGACTCTCGATTAGATATTTCTAATTCTAATATCTGAGCCAGTTGCACGGCAATCAACTGCTCTTGTTCAACATACTCTTTCAGTAGCTTGTCTGTAACGTCTTTTTTTATAGAATTTGTTATAATAAAAGAACTAGCTATAAGTATAATTGTAATTAAGCCTGAAAAATATATATATGTACTTTTCTTGTCTTTAAAAATATATTTCATTGAGATATATTATATCATGTATTACCAATTCAACCATGTGATAGTACCTTGAAGTACTATTGTAAAACTGACGCAAAATATCTATTGTGTAAAATTTGGGAAGTGTTAAAATTAAACTATGAAAAAATCAACAATAATATCATTAGTAGTTCTTGCAGTTATCGTGCTTTGGGGATTCTCCTCATACAACAGTCTTGTAAGTCAAAGAGAGGCTTATACAGCCCAATGGTCACAAGTAGAGAATCAGTATCAAAGAAGATTTGACCTTATTCCTAACCTTGTAAATGCTATAAAAGGGTCGCTTAAGCAAGAGTTGGATGTCTTTGGGGAAATAGCTGCTGCTCGTACAAGATATGCCGGTGTGACTGCAAATACCACCTCTACACAAGCAGAGAGAGTTCAGGCAACATCTCAGGTTGAGTCTGCTTTAGGTAGGTTGTTGGTTATTACTGAAAATTATCCTGAGCTAAAATCATCAACACTTATTCAAGATTTATTAGTACAACTAGAAGGTACTGAAAATCGAGTTTCTGTTGAAAGACAAAAATACAACGAGTTTATAAAAAACTATAACCTTCAGGTACAACGATTCCCTGGATCTATTTTTGCTAAAATATTTGGATTCCCAGTGCAGCCGTATTTTGAATCTGTAAAAGGATCTGATGTTCCACCTGTTGTTGATTTTAAAAATTAAATTAAAAAATTAAATACAATATGAAAAAGATTTACTCACAAGTGTGTATTATCGGGGTGGTAAGTCTTTTTTCATTGTCAGTTCAAGCACAGAAGTTGACTCAGTATGTAACAGATAATGCGAATATTATTCCAGATGTAGAGCAGGCTATACTGGAAAATAAGCTGGCTACATTTTATGCATCAACAACAAATCAAATCGTAGTTGCAACTATATCTGAATTACCAAACAGTGAGACTATTGAAACATTGGCCAATAAATTATTTAATGAAAATAAGATAGGGCAGAAAGATAAAAATAATGGGTTATTATTTTTGATATCTTTAAAAGATAGAAAGAATAGATTTGAAACAGGGTATGGATTAGAGCCAGTTATTCCTGACGTATATACAGGACGATTGCAACGTGATGTTATTGCACCAGCTTTTCGTGTGGGGGATTATATTGGTGGCATAAATCAAAGTATTGATCAAATTATTAATAGGATAAATAATAGGGAGGTGTATGTTGACAAGGGTTTACCAGATACTATTGATCTAAAACTATTCCTTGTGTTTTTTTCAATATTTGGAACATTGATATTTCTTGCGGTGTGTCAGTTGTTATTTAACATGTCCAAAACCAAATCAGTTATTCTTGGTGTTGTTACAGGAACTGTTTCGGGGATTATACTTTTTACGATAACTGGTTTGATATATTCTTTCTTGCTTATTTTTGCGGGATACTTGCTAGATATGTTTTTATCGAGCAATTTGTTATTAGCTCAAAAAATAGTTCGTATGTTGAAAGAAATAGATAAGGGTACAAATCATGGAAAAGGTTGGACATCCAGAAGCGGTGGTTGGGGAGGGGGCTCATGGGGAAGTGGTTCAGGTGGTGGTGGATTCTCTGGAGGAGGAGGATCATCCGGCGGTGGAGGGTCTAGTGGTGGGTGGTAAAAGAAAAAGCCGGGTTCACAGGGAGAGGCTCGACTTTTTTGCGGTAACTATTTAGGTTTTTCACTCGTTTTAACCCGCACTGTTTTAGGTGTAAAATTATTCAATTCAATGTATGATGGTGTTTGTATATTTTTTGAATCAATAATTATCTCATTTTCACCTACAATAAATTTACTAGCATCAACTATGACTTTGATATCATCTTTTTTCATATTCACAACATCGGTATTATTACCGGTAACTGTTACATTGATTGAGTCTGGGATACTTGTTGCTATAACAATAGATGGATTAACATATCTATATTCAATAGGTACTGCATAACTTATTTTTATAACGCCGGCTTTGTACACCATAACAAACCAAAATGATAAACCGATCACAATAGCAGCAACTTTCAAGATTCTATTTTTTAAGAAAAATTTGTGAAATATATTTTTTTTGATTGGTGTACTTTTTGCTTCATCACCTGTAAATTTTGCAATAATGTCAGCTAACTCTTCGGTAGTTGCAACTTTTGTCAAAGTACCCTTTGTTGATACAGAAACCTCACCACGCTCTTCAGATACTATGATGGTCATTGCATCTGTTCTTTCAGTTATTCCAGCTCCTGCTCGATGTCTTGTTCCAACCCTTCGATATTCAGTAAATTCACGGGCTAAAGGAAGGTGGAGTCCAAAAGATTTTATCTGTGAGCCTTCAATAAGAATTGCACCATCATGTCCGGGTGAAGAGGAATCAAAAATACTCAGCATGATTGAAGCCGTTATCTCTCCGTTCAAAGGAAAACCTCCTTCAAGTAGATCATCGAGTGGAAATTCACCTGGAAATACAAGTATGGCACCAACTCGTTGCTCTGCCATGGTAAATACGGCACGCACAATAGTTTGTACAGTATTTTCAGGCACTGATAATGTTTTTTTAAATGTTGTGATTCTACCTGAAGCTATCCATTTAAAAAATTTTCTAATCTCTGGTTGAAAAACAATAACAAATATTGCAATGAATAAAGTTAATAGTGGGGTAACAAGCTGTCTTGTCAGAGTAAGATCAAAAGTTTGTGCAATAAAGTTAAGTAACAATAAGGACGCAAGTGCACCTAAAATAAAAAAAGATCGAGTTTGTTTGATGAAGACGAGAACAAAATAGATACACACTGTTATTATTAAGACATCAAACATGTCTTTGATTGGTATTAATGATATTAATTTTAATATGTATGTTATCTGCTCCATTACTCAATTAATACCATATTATATAGTTTTCTGCTATATTTTGTGTACAAAAACTGCACGAGATTTGTGAAAAAAACCTTTTTGAGGGATGATATATTCTATAAATTTTACATACCAATTAAATGTGATCAAAAGAAATACTGCGGTTATTATACTTATAAGCAAATGAGCATTGGCTATAGATTGGGTTAAGCTCGTGTTAAGTGACAGTATAAATCCTTTTACTGGATTAAATAATACTATTGTGATGATCACTGACATTACATTGAACCAAAGGTGTGCAAAAGCTGTTCTCTGTGATGCTGTATTCATAACAAATGAAGCGATGAGGGCAGTTACAGTTGTGCCGATTCCAGATCCGACAACTATACCGAATGCTTGATCAAAATTTAAGACCCCTTGTGCTGCGAACGTGATAGCAAGTACAGATATTGCGGTACTTGATTGAAAAATACCTGCACCTATAACTCCAATAAAAATTGCAATATATAAAGAATCAACACTTGAAATAAAGTCCAGTACATCAGGATTTGTAATAAAGGGTGCTATTAATAATTGTAAATAACTCAAAGATAAAAATAATAATCCAAAATAAAATACTGGCCCTGAATACTGTTTGATAGGATTTTTAAATCGTTTCATCAAAAAGCCGATAACAATAAACACAGGAGCAAAAGCCATAATATTAAATGCTATGAGTTGAGAGGTGAGTGTGTTACCAACGTTTGATCCAATGATAATTCCAAGAGCACCAGGAAATGTCACAAGTCCAGCGTTTACTAAACCAACAAGTGTAACTGTGATGGCGGTGTTTGATTGAAAAATAGCATTGACAATAAATCCAGTAAAAGTTGATTTAGCTGGGGTTTCTGTGGTTTTACTTAAATAATATTTCATTTTTTCACCTGCGACGGTTTCTATATTTCTAGAAAATTTACTCACAGAAAAGAGAAAAAGCATGATGGTTGCTAATATGATTAAGAGTGTTGAAAACATAAGTTCTATTTTATCATAAAATACTTGTTAAGGAGCACTCTTTTTCACACATGTAAGAGTGGGCCTGTTGAGGCGTCATAAACAACATGTAGGGCAAAAGATAAGTGTAAATTATTTTTATTTATCAATTAACTTCCTACAAAAATATAATACTATGAAAAATATAACAATAATTAAAATGTTGACCCTTATCCTTGTAGCAAGTCCTTTTGTGGCCAGTGCTGCAGTTTTAACACGTCAACTTCAATTGGGTATGTCAGGATCCGATGTGAGTACATTGCAATCATTTCTGGCGCAAGACAGAAGTATTTACCCACAAGGGTTAGTAACTGGTTACTTTGGTGCTTTGACAAGATCGGCCGTTAGAAATTTTCAAGCTCGTAACGGTATAGCTACTGTTGGACGTGTAGGTCCTCAGACACTATCTGCTATAAATACACAACTTGGTGGAACAGTATCCAATAATACTGTGAGAGTGATAGGTCAACAAGTTGTAGGTGTAGCAAAAAATCAAGCAACTATTGCATTTAATACAAGTAGTGGAACTACTGCTGCTGTGTACTATAGTACAACACCACTTACTTTAACTGAAGCTACAGAATATACACCATTTTCCATTACCGGTGGAAACAATATGGTTATGAATGGTGATTTACAAACATCACATTCAGGTACTATAACAGGATTAAATCAAAATACCGTGTACTATTATGTTCTATATGTAAAGGATGCTTCAGGTACTGAACATATTACACTTCCTACAACATTTCAAACAACAAATTAGCTCATTTGCTAATATACAGATTATAAACAAGTAAAAAATATCAAGTAAGACTGGTATTTTTTTCTTATTGTACCAATAGATAATATTAGGGAGGATGCTATAATATATAGTATGAGTTTCCTCAAAAAAGAAAAAGGTATTATTATCACAGTTATAGTTTTAATACTTATAGCTTTTGCTGGTCAATATGTTGAAAAATTATCTATTGTAACGAGTACAGATACTATAACTCCTATAGATCATTCAAATGGCATAATTACATTTGTAGTACCTAAGGATTTTGGTTTAGCTTTAAAAAAGGATGAGATACATGCAACTGCCTATATTCCTCCATGTGATGAAAGTTTTGATTTTTGTTTGTATTACAATGGAATCAAATATATTGGAACCAATTTTGGATCTGCTGGTGTACGTATTAAAAATCGATCTGACTTAAAAACGGCAGTAAGTTGTTTAAATACTTCACCTGATAACTACACTTCTGCGAAATCTACAGTTGTTGCCAGTACAACAATCTACTCTGTAAGTGCGTTTCCAGGTATTGGTGATGCTGGAGCGGGTCACTATGCGAGCGGTGAGTTGTTACGTTTGGCGTATGATGGAACTTGTCACGAATTTGAGACTCGGGTTGCTGCAAGTCAATATGCTAATTTTGCAGAGGGTAGTATAAAAGAATTTACTGCAAATGACTCAAAGGAGTTGCTGAAGGAGTTAAGAGATATTATTTCAAGGGTGACTTTGAAAGGAGGTGAGAAAATAAGTTTTTAGCTCTATCATGCCGCCAATGCATGCTCTCCTTCTGTGAACAACATAGGTATTATTAATTCACAAGCTTGTTTATATTCATGTATAACGATAAGATCTCGTATTTCTTTGTTTTTTGGATCATCAATAATTTCACTTACTTTCAGTGCATAATTTTCTGCCCAGTTCATTTCAGCTTGGAATTTTTCTTTTGATTTAGATATATGATTTGTTCCTATCATTTTTTCGATCAGTACAACTTGAAAAGCCATTCTTTCATTGAAGGGCATTCTGTCGGGATTTATTACATCATCAATAGATTCTCTAGTCATACAGATATTATACCAATTTACAAACAAAAATCACTGGATGTATATAAGAATTCACATTTGTTGGTATTGTCAAGTGTAAGGTTTTTATTATTGTAAATTTGGAATGTTCTAATATGTTTTCAAATAATGCATATTCTGTTGTGTATGCAATCAAAGTACCCCTATGGATTAATGATTTTTCACTATAATCGACAAATTGTTTGTATAACGTATTCAAATCCTCACCCTTAGAAATCTGCATACCAAAAGGGAGGTTTGATGTAATTACGTCAAATGTTCCTAAGTCAGGATTTTCAAATATATCTCCAGTTTTGATTTGGATTTTTTTAATCAATCCAGCCATTTTAATATTTTGTATAGCTAATGAATTTGTTTTTTTATCAAGATCGAGTCCAACAAGCTTGACATGACTATTGACAAGACCTGCTTCTATCGGCAATGTGGCAGAACCAGAAAAAATATTTAAGTATGATTGAATATGTTCTAGATCACAAAAACTATTTATAGCATACGCAATGTTTGGATTTAACCCACCTTTTATATTTGACACTTTGTATTCTCGAACTGTGAGAGGTCGAGGAGACAGACGAACGGAAACTTCCCATATATCACTGATTTTATTTATATATATTTCAAGATCTGCATCATCTGCCTTGTTTAGTCTGTATGTTTCTTGGATGTATTTTTCTATTTCCATAATCTCTTGCGTTTGTGATCCTGCACAACGAAGTTTAAAAGTTTTGAAAATGTTATGGGGTAAAACTTTTTCTATCATAGTACCCAAAATGGATTTATGCTTATGAAGATAGCGAGGGTTAAATTTTTTATCTTGGGTTGATATGTATGCACTGATGATGGATTTGAGAGCGAGGACAGAGGTGAAATTTTCAGACATTTCTAAATAAATAGTATGTTCCGTTTCTGAAACTACTGTGTGTTGCTGGATCTCTTTTAAGACTACTTCTTTGAGTCCTTGAATGAAAGTGAGTTTAATGTATTGATTCATTAAATCTAGATTACCTGAGGATCGTGTTTATGTAAAGAAAAATCCACCCACTGAGACTTGTTCGGTAGGTGATTCCTCGCTTCGCGCACATTGAAGATATTGTAATCACGGTTGTAATCGACGTATGTAATTCTCAACACACGGGCCACTTTTAAACTCCGTCGAAGCATCATATGTGACAGCATTGAAATCAATAAACTCATTTGTTGTTGTACTCATATCACCATATCCTCTCACAAAATTATTTTCACCTTTTTTGAAAATAACCTGCATCACAGAGGTAGTACCTTCTGATTCGAACGTGTATATTGCCAACAGAATACCATCCTTATACACTCCAGCTATCGAACCTCTCGAACTATCTTTTTCAAAATTATTAAATGTTAAAAATCCACTTACTTTCTCATTATTCTGATTGTCAATATTCAAGATATATACATCTTTTTTTAACGATGCAACATAACAACCTGTAACCGGTTCAACATTTCCCTTATTTTTAGAATAGATTCCTACAGCAATAA
>JAYTDF010000003.1:0-3465 GCA_043736035.1 Candidatus Parcubacteria bacterium | reverse complement strand
GTATCAGAAAGTAAAAGGAATGACAATGGAAGAAATAACTGAAATTACTAAAGAATTAAAATCAAACTGGAAAAAAATAAAAGATGAAGCCAAGAAAACTCAACTCCTATCAGCAGCACAATCAAAACCAAAAGCCTCCGTTAAAAAGGTTGCAGCCCTTAAGAAAACAGCCACAAAATAAGACAACAAGCTGGTCTGGGGTTACCCAATGGTATGATGACTATTTAAAAGATGAAGATAACTATCAACATAAGGTTATATTGCCAAATATTTTACGCCTACTCAATCTAAAAGATAATGAACGTCTATTGGATCTTGGCTGTGGGCAAGGGTTTTTCATTGAAGAGATACTAGCAGAACATCCGCATGTCCAAATCGATGGGATAGACCTTGCGGAAAAATTATTGCAAATTGCCACTGATAAATTTTCTCAAAACAATAATATAAAACTTGTTCACACAGATGCTGCTAACCTGTCGTATTTAAAAGATAAAAGTATTGATAAGGTGTATTCTGTGTTAGCTTTACAGAATATGAATGATGTTGATGCGGTTATGAAAGAAATTGGTAGAGTTCTTAAAAATAATGGTCGTTGTTTGTTTGTCATTAATCATCCAAGTTTCCGTATTCCGAAAGAAAGCGATTGGAAGTTTGATGCTACACTTCATAAACAAGGGAGAATGGTTTTTAATTATATGTCAGATAAAAAATATGTCATAGATATGAACCCTGGCCGAAAAGCAATGGGAGAGAAAACCGAAGAAACTATATCATTTCACCACCCACTCCAGTTTTTTTCAAAGATTTTCAATAAGCATAACTTTGCAATATCAAGGATTGAAGAATGGATTTCTCACAAAAAGAGTGAGGAGGGGGGTCGACAGAAGGCTGAAGATGATGCTCGAAAGGAAATACCGATGTTTATGTGTCTTGAGCTAGTAATGATTGCTAAATAGTTAAAAAAAGAATATATTTAGTATACATGTTTAGAATAATCCGTTACATAGTCATATTGATACTTATTATGTTAGGGTTATTTTTCTTACATAAAAATAGTGTGTGGTTTCAAGACAAGATTGGGGCTACAAAGTTATTTTTTAAAACTATAGCAAATGACACAAAAGTTTCCCCGAATGATATATATAGTCATATAAATGAGCAAGATTTTACAGGAGCTCTCGCATCATCAACTAAAACAACTGTTAAATCCTATACTGCCACAATTAATGAAAAACCAAAAACTACCGCAAAGATTAGTATTGATGGAATTATTTATTATACTAATATTGAACGACAAAAAGCTGGGTTAAAGCTACTGACAAAAAATATAAAACTTAATAGGTCTGCATCTGCTAAAACTGATGACATGTTTACAAATCAGTACTTCGAGCATACTTCTCCAGGAGGAAAAACTGCAGCAGATTTGGTAAAGGATGAGGGGTATACATTTCAAATAGTTGGAGAAAATTTAGCACTAGGAATTTTTGAAACTGATAAAACCTTGGTTCAAGCTTGGATGAATAGCCCGACACATAGAGCTAATATTTTAAATCCAAAATATACTGAGATGGGTGCGGCAGTTGGTATTGGGGACTATAAGAATCAAAGACAGTGGATGGCAGTGCAACATTTTGCTAAACCACTGCCAGCATGTACAGCAATTGATGAGGTGGGACAAAAAAAGATTGACGCAGAAAAAGTTGAGCTAGAAGTTCTAGAAAGGGAATTGCAAAAAATGGCTGGAGTTATAGAATCAGATCCAGCTATATCGAAGGAATATATAAATGATTATAATAGTAAAGTGGTGGTATATAATGATCGATTGAATAAGTTGCGCGCAACAATAGTAGAGTTCAATAAGACTATAGTTGATTATAATGTGTGTTTGAAAGGGTAGGCTCGTTTATTCGCTCCGCCGAGAAGTCCTCGCTTCGCTGCGGGTCGGCTCACTCATTAAACTCACCTTGTAGGTAATTAAATCTGAAAGAAAAAAAGAAAGCTCAACTAAAAAACAGAACAAACGAAAAAGTTTGTTCTGTTTTTTGGTTTCACTTTAGCAACCCTATCTAACGAACAGTAGGGCTAAAATTCCTAAACTATAAGGTAAGATACGAGCCATGCGAAACATCAGAAGTGCAGTATGATCTCGTTCTGTCACATGTTTGTAAAACATACTTTCTGTTGATATCTCTATTAAACTACAGCCAACATGACTCAAGAATAAGAATAAGCATAATAAAAGAAAGGATGTGTTTTCTGCCCAACTTGGATTCACTAACAAAACTAAAACACTAAATACAAAAGTTGTGAAAACACCAATTTTAAATAATCCTCTTTCATTGTGGTCTCTATCTTCCATGTTTCCAAAAGGAATTTGAACAAGAACAAAAGGAGCAGTCATGGCAGCTAGTATCAAACCTATCTTATTCCAATCAAACAAAAAGACACTATGAAGGTATATTGGTAAAAGTATTGTTATTGATCCATAGTACAGATGCAGGAGTGATTGGACTATGAAAGCTTTTCGATCTAATACATCTTTAAAGAAGGCCTTGATCATATCATGCAGTGATTCGTGTCTACTCTTTAAATTATCAATATCTAATGGGCTTGGATTTTTGATAAAATGGAAAACCAAATACAAAAACGGAAATAAAAGTGCGGTTGAAATCAGGTATACAATTGATAATTTATCTACACTGAGGGTACTCATGATTAACGGTATGATGACAAATGGAATATTCCAAACAGTCAAGTAAATCCCTCTACAACGTCCCCTGTCTTTTACATTTGTGTAGGCTTCGAACAACGAATCAAGATTAAACATTATATATGGAGTTATAAGTTGATGTATTAAGAAAAATCCTATAAATGCATATACATTTTGATGAATTGAAAAATAATACATCGAAATAAGGCACACTATTTCAATACTTGTTGCAATATAGAGATGTTTTTTAATATTATCTGTAATTCCTTTTTTAAGCACTAACATATATGTGCAAATACCAAATAGTGAAGCAATACCATATATCGATAATACTTCACTTGTTTTTAATCCAAATACAAATTTGAGTGTTGATGAATTTATAAGATATATAAATACATGATGTAAAGAAATAAAAAAAATGGAAATATATAGAGTGGTCTGAACCCGTATCGATAAATATTTTTCCATTTTAAATTATAAATTATTTTTGACTAAGAAGCTGGTTTACGATTTGCTTAACTACTTCATAAGGAAGTGCACCTAATCCTTCACCACTATCATTTACAAGTGGAATAAATTCACCTTTAAATCTGATAACGGTATACGGTGTTCCTTTCGCGCCAGCCTTAAGAGCTTCATCATATGAAGTTTTAACTTTGTCGGCATACTTACCACTATCAAGACATGTTGTAAATTTTGCAGTATCTAATCCAAGTTTAGTTGCAAGTTGAGGTAATACCGCTGGGTCTAATGTA
>JAYTDF010000002.1:0-1559 GCA_043736035.1 Candidatus Parcubacteria bacterium | reverse complement strand
ACCGCGAGAGATACCCTCTAAAAACTGGATACGCAAGAGCATCGCTACTTTACCTGTTGTTTTATTTATTGCTGTTCGTATAAATTGTTCTGCATATTTAAAAGGTGGGTTCGTTATAATATCGCACGTATTCATAAGTTCACAATTCAAAAAATCAATTTGCCCATCCCCGAATCCTCTATAGATTAAATCAGTCGAGTATACGCTTTTACCTAATTCCGTTAGTCTTTTACTAATGTGTCCTTCTCCACAAGCAGGCTCCCAGATGTTATCTGTAAATGTTTCTTTATCTAATAATTTACTTATAGCAATAGGGTCTGTGGCATAGTAATCGTTTACCTCCCTGTCTCCTATTGCATGCGAACTATATCCTCCTATTTTATTCCACGATACAGAATTACCTGTCCAAACTTGATTTTTCATATACAATAATTATAGCACAGAAAATATACACAAGTATAATCTTGTGTATATTTTTATTTAATAACACTCCCAATGTTCCTGATACCCTTTACTGAATGCCCATGCCCCTAGTTCAAGATTATCTGTTGGTATATTTCTTTGAAGTCTACGACCTGTTTCTTTGTAAAACATTTCAGACATACTTTTGAAAGTTCCTTTTATAAAATATTGACTTTTCCAGCGAATACTATAATCCTTTCCTGCGAACCCCCGCAACCTTCTATTTTTTTCTGCTTTTTGTCCCCACTGCGTTGTTCGTACAGTGGATTTGAATCTCGGGTGCTTCATTGATTGTATTATAGCATGTTATTTGTAAAAAGTTTCTCAATTGTTTTTATATTAACGACAGAGCTTAATGTTGAGCGATGTTCCATTTCTAATACGCAGGTTAAATCACTTTCGTATGATGATAAATATATCTTGTACTTTGAGTTTTTTATGTATTCGTATAGCTCTGAATGAACTAACTCTTCTGCATATTTTCCAGTATTCAAATACGGTGGATCAAGGTAAATTATTGTTTCATCTATAGGTGTGTCTATAATCACATCACAATACGATAGATTTGATAGTTCTAGTTGTTGTAGTTGTTGTAGTCGTTCTAGTTGTTGTAGTCGTTGTAGTCGTTCTAGTTGTTGTAGTCGTTCTAGTCGTTCTAGTTCAAACCTACCATCAAGGAGTGCTTTCTGCTTAAATTCTTTTATGAGGGGTATTCTCTTGGTTCTATCCTCTAAGTACCCATTATCTATTAAATAATCGTGTGCTTCTTTTTTTAAAGCCTCGATTTTTTTACCAAAAAGATAATCGTTTTGGTTATTTCCAAAACTCCAAACAACCTTACACAGTCCACCAAACCAATCATCATCTTTTTTGTGCTTCATAAAAGTTTCTCTATTTATCCATTGAAAATATTTATCGGTAACACCATTATTTCTTATATCTTGTAGCAGAGCAACTACTCCACTATTTAATTCATTGTAATGAACTTTTTGTATCTGTGCTCTTTGCAATAATTCAAAAGATATAGCACCTCCACCTCCGAACAAATCATATGCATATTTTGTATTCGGATTGTCCAATAATATTTTATCAACAAT
>JAYTDF010000001.1:0-2249 GCA_043736035.1 Candidatus Parcubacteria bacterium | reverse complement strand
ACAAATCTCTCAAACACCGCAGGATCGTACTGTGCCAAGTCGGCCATGATCTTTCGGTCAACTTCAATGTTTTTCTTTTTCAAGATTCCGATGAATTTACTGTATGTAGTTCCATAGTTTCGAAGTCCTGCGTTGATCTTAACATTCCACAGTCTTCTGAAATCTCCTTTCTTATCTCGTCTGTGAGCAAAGGCTGTATTTAATGAGTGAACGATTTGCTCATATGCTAGTTTTTCTTTTGATCGTCTTGGACCTCTGAAACCTTTGGCCATTTTAAGAACATTTCGTCTTGTTTTTGCGGCGTGAACACCTTTTTTTACGCGTACCATATATTTATATTATTTATTATTTAGAGTTAGTTAATTGAAAAAGAATTACATATTTACCAAGAATCGTCTCTTGTCTTTGTTTGACATGTTAAAGTCAACCATTCTTTTTTTGGCAATTCGTTGTCGACCTGTATTTTTTGCGTTGAAGTGGTTTTGACCAGTTACACGCGCTTTTATTTTTCCATTCTTGCTCACTTTCAATCTTTTTGAAAATGATTTATTTGATTTTATAGCCATATTTTTATTTTTAAAAATTATTAATAATTATATATTAATAATGGTCTCGAGGCGGGGAACATACGTTCCGATCTTTGAGTGCCTTGTCGACAATTATTTTTTCTTTTCTATCACTATAACAGGTCCTTTTGGTCCACGTTTGATAGCTACTGCTACTTTATAGTCGATAGATATCAAGTTAAGAAATTTTTGTAGGCGAGCGTTTAGGAACTCTTCCGGTAAAAACTTTGATCTACCTGATACGAAAAGTTCGGCTTTAACTTGATGTCCTTCGTCGAGCCAATCGGACGCTCTACGGGCTTTCATGTTCAAATCGTTTTCTCCTGTACCAATCTTAACCTGAATACTCTTGATTTCAACAGTTTTAACAGTAGCCTTAGAGGCCTTCTGCTTCTTGTTTTCGTCATATTGAAATTTACCATAATCCATGATTTTTGCAATAGGGGGTAATGCTGATGCAGATATCTCTATCAAATCGAGTCCTGCATCTCTGGCCATCTTTTGAGCCTCCTCATTTGAGATTACCCCTATATTGTTTCCATCCTGATCTATCACTCTGAGTTCACGGGCCTTTATATAATAATTAATGTTAATTCGATTGCTGTTGTGCTGAGCCAAGTTTTTTATGTTTATTTTTTAGTTTAGTTGTTTTTGTTTAATTTTGTTAATTATCATTATAACACATTTAATAAAAGCTACAATACGCGATATAGAATTTATGAGGTAAAATATTTTCATGAATATAAAGCAAAATAAGCCACTCAAATTTTTAATTGTAGTATTAATTTTTGCTACCGGTTTTTTCACTGGTATAGGCTCTACATATGCGCAAAGTAAGACTGCTACTATCGACATAAATACATTTTGGAAAGTTTGGGATATTTTGGATACGGAGTTTGTTACAACTAAACATAAAGACAAATTAGGTCAAGAAATCTCGACTACCACACCCACAGAGTTTGATAACTTGTCAAAAGAAGAAAGACGTTTATATGGGGCAATAAAAGGTATGGTTGAGTCTGAACAAGATCCATATACAACATTTTTTACACCGCAGGAGGCTAAGAGTTTTGAGACAGAGATCAAAGGAAGTTTTGAAGGTATTGGTATGGAGGTTGGTAAAAAAGATGGTATTATCACGGTTATTGCACCATTGCCAGATAGTCCTTCGGAAAAGGCAGGTCTAAAGTCAGGTGATAAAATTATAAAAATAAATACCCAATCTACTGTTGATATGACAGTTGATGAGGCAGTGAAAATAATCAGAGGTCCAAAGGGAACCGAAGTTCTTCTTCAAGTCTATAGAGAAGGGGTTGATAAGCCATTAGATTTTAAAATTTTAAGAGATACAATACAACTTCCTACACTTGATAAGGTATATGATAAAAAAACCGGGGTATATACAATAAAAATATATTCATTCTCAGAACAAGTGAATGTACTCTTCAAGCAAGCTATGAATGATTTTGCCTCAACAAAATCAGATAAATTGATTATCGACCTGCGAGGTAATCCAGGTGGATACCTAGAGTCAGCGGTTGATATATCAAGTTATTTCGTACCTCAAGGAAAAGTTGTGGTTAGTCAAGATTATGGAGAAAAAAAACCTATAGAAAACTTAAGAAGTATAGGTTACCCACTATTGGCAAATAAAAAAGTTAAAGTTGTTGTGCTGATTGATGG